>WAKU01000020.1 GCA_015523195.1 Thermococcus sp. | reverse complement strand
GACCGTTGAAAAGACGGTCTCCTGGCGCTTCAACGTCGGCGGAACCCACGAGGTTCTCCTCAAGGTTGACCCGTGGAACCACATACCCGAGAGCAACGAGAGCAACAACGAGGTTAACACGAGCGTCACCATAGAACTGCCCGACATCGTGGTTGCCTCCATCACCGCTCCCGAGATGCACGCGAATGCTTTCTTCCCGGTGAACGTGACGGTTAGGAACGTTGGAAATCAAAACATTGAGGGGAGCTTCCCGGTCGTCATCTACCAGGACGACAGATACCTCGGAGGGGCCTGGGTAAGTTCGCTCCCGGCGGGAGGCGAGGCGAACGTCACCGTCTGGATAAGGCCCTATCCGGGCGATTCAGCGCTGAAGGCCATCGCGGACTCGGGGAACTACGTCACCGAGGTAAACGAGACCAACAACGAGCGCTCTATTTCGATTCACGTCAAGGCGCCCGACATAAAGGTGGTCTCGCTCTCGCCGGGGAACTTCACCTACTCCGGCGAAACGGCCAGCGCGACCGTCACAGTCAGGAACATTGGCGACTACGCTACCGGGGCGTTCTCAATCGTCGTCCGCAACGGCGGAAAGACCCTCGGGAGGGCCTACGCTTCGAGCATAGCTCCCGGCGAGGAGGAGAACGTCACGGTAGAATGGACGACCGACCCCGGAAGCTACAACCTCACAGCTATAGCCGATCCGGGGAATGCCATCCGCGAGTGGGACGAAGCTAACAACGAGGTCGCCGTTCAGATCAGCGTCCCGGCCCCGGACATCGTGGTAACTTCCTTTACCTACTCCGGAACCAAGGTAGTTGGGGAGTACTTCAACTTCACGGTTACCATTGAGAACGCAGGAAGCACAACGATGCTCCCCTTCCACGTCGGGGTCTACGCGAACGGCACGCTCGTCGCGGTCAAGCTCGTCCGCGGTCTGGCTGGAGGGGAAAACGTGACCCTGAGCTTCACCAACGCATGGAAGGCCCGCTATGGAGCCTATACCCTACGGGCAGTTGCCGACCCATTCAACGAGCTCGGCGAACTTGACGAGACCAACAACGAGAAGAACGTATCCGTCTCGATAGCCGACGAGAAAGCCCCCTACCCAGCCCGGCTTTACCCGGCCAACGGGAGCTTCACCAACGAGCCAACCGTTGGGGTTCTCCTCAGAGATGATGGTTCAGGAGTTGACACTTCGAGGAGCGAGCTCAGGCTTTACTTCAACGGAAGCCCGGTTAACGGCTCTTCGACCTTCACCTACGGCTGGCTTGTCTTCCAGAACTCTACGCCCCTACAGGACGGGGACTACACTGCAGTGGCTGTAGCTTATGATAAAGCCGGAAACTCCGAGACCTACACCTGGGGCTTCGTCCTCGACAGGGAGCCACCGGAGATAAGGACGAACGTCACGGATGGAGCGCTTTACAACGGGAGCGTAGTTCCGGGCGTGGAGGTCTTTGACAGAAACCTGAAGAACTACACTGTAACGGTCAACGGAAGGCCCTTCGCCGGGAAGGCCATACGGGTGGACGGGACTTATACACTCGAAGTCAGAGCGGTGGACAAAGCCGGCAACAAAGCGGAGCTGAGGGTTACCTTCAGCGTCAACGGGATTCCCCACCCGCCGAGCGGTTTAACGGTCAACCTCAACGGCTCCTACGTCGAGCTGAGCTGGCTCCCCAGCGGGGATTCCGACATAGCGGGCTACTACGTCTACCGCGATGGAACCCGGTTGAACGACGAGCCGGTTGAGGTTACCCACTTCCGCGACCTCTATGCTGGAAGCCTCAACTACAGCGTAACCGCGGTTGACTTCGCCGGCTTCGAGAGCGACCCCGCTTACATCTTCCCGGCGAGGCTGACCATAGAGGCTGGGAGGCTCGTGACCGGCTATCCTGCCTCGATCAACGTAACCATCGAGAACTTCGATGGAAGCGCGAACGGAACGCTGGCCCTTGAACTGGTGGACGTCTTTGGAGACGTAATAGGGAGGCTTGAGAGAGAGATTGAGCTCTCACCGGGCAACCTCACCGAGAGCTTCGTCGCGACCGTTCCGGAGGGCCTCGGCTCGCTTAGAGCTTCGCTCACAGTCCACGGCTCTTCGACCGAGGTTATCCTGCCGGTGGAACCGACCGAGGCCGGGGCCCCAGAGATCACCGTACACAGCCCGAGAACCGGCCTCCCGACGCTGGTGGAGGTAAGGCTGACCAACCACGGCTCGGCACCGCTCGACACCTCAAATGCAACGCTGAAGCTCGGGAACGCCACGGGAGAAGCGCTCTCACCGTTACCAATTCTGATGCCCGGAGAGAGCGCGATTTTGAGCTACCGCGTCGTTCCAGAGGAGAGGGGAAGCTATAACCTGACCTTCGAGCTGGGCGGAATAGAGGTCGTTAAAGAGGTTGAAGTTAGAGACCCGGTGACGAACCCCGTGCTCGTCTCAACCGGGGGCTTCGTCAGGGGAGGAAGGGCAAAGGTCTACGTGACCTTCAGGAACACCGGAACGGCCCCACTCATGGTTAGGAGCGTTAGAGTCCTCGGAATGGAGAGGAGCCTCTCGGTGACAGTCCCGCCGAACCTCTCCTTCACGGCTTCCTTCGACTATATCGTCCCGGCAGATGCGCCGGACGAGATGGCCATCAACGCAACGGTGAGGACTGACGTCGGGGACTTCACGAGGGTAATCACCGTCCCGACGGAAGAGCCACCCTACAACGCCAACGTCACCGTTAGACGGGTCTTCGAGGCCGGCAAAGAGGTCACCATCGAGGGCTTCGCCTACAACGCCAGCGGACTGCTCCCGAACGTCACAGTCAGAGTCGCGATAGCGAGGGGCGACTTCGTGAGGGAGTACGTTGTCATGACCGACGGAACCGGCCACTTCAGCCTGACCTTCAGGCCTTACCCGGGTGAAGCCGGCCACTTCGTCGTGAGCGCGACCCACCCGAGCGTCCTGACCCTTGAGAGAGACGGGGAGTTCGACATCGTGGGCATAAGCGTGAAGCCCGACGTCTACGCCCTCAAGGTTACGAAGGAGTTCAGCGGGAGGATCGAGGTAACGCTCGTGAACTACTGGAAGGAGTCCAACGTCTCCGTTTCCGTGAGCGCTCCGCCGTGGCTAAACCTCACAATTCCATCGAGCCTCACCCTGAAGCCCGGCGTCAACAGGGTTGAGATTGGCCTATCAAGCGAGAACGCGGTGAACGGGACGGCGACGATAACCTTCAGAGCTGTTCAGCTCGGCCTGAGCATCGAGAAGAACCTCACGCTGAACCTAACCGTCCTCCCGCTGGAGCCGATAATCGTCGCCGAGCCGAGGGTCCTTGAGGTCGGCCTTTTGGCCAACGAGACCGTGAGTAAGAGCATAACCCTGAAGAACATTGGCTTCGAGACGCTGAGGAACGTTACGGTTGAGAGCTCCATCGACTGGGTTAAGGTGACGAGCAACTTCACCCAGCTCGCTCCAAAGGAGGGCGAGAGCGTTTCCCTTTACATAGCACCGCCCTCGAACCTGACCGGAACTTTCGAGGGTATCATAAAGGTGAGCTCGGCCAACTACCGCGACGTTGTAATCCCGCTCAGGGTTACCATAACGCCGAACGCCACCGGAGCGATTACGGTTATAGCGATGGACCCCAACGCGACGAGGCTCAGCGGTGCAAAAGTTGTCCTCTACAACGGCTACGCCCACTTCGAGGGTGATACTGATGAGAACGGCACGGTAACGTTCACCGACGTCCCGATAGGTGATTACACGCTCTTCGTCTCGGAGGAGAGCCACTACACGGTGAGCAGGACTGTAACCGTCGAGGCCGGCGTGGAGAAGAACGTAACAGCGGTGCTGATGCCCTCAATCCTTCAGGTTGAGTGGGAGGTCGTCCCCGTAACGATACAGGACGTCTACATAATCAAACACGAGATAGGCTACTCGACCCACGTCCCGGCGCCGGAGATAAGGAGCTACGGTGGCGACATGGAGGTCTACGTCGACTACGAGAAGCTCGCAGAGGCTGGCTTTGTGGAGTTCCACGGCCAGCTCGTAGTGAGAAACACCCACCCCTACGTCTCGGTCTACAACATAACCTTCGAGAGCGAGGGAAGCCACTACATTGACGTGGAGTTCGCGGTCAGCAGGATAGGGGAGCTCAAGCCGGGCGAGAGCGTTGTCGTTCCCTACGTAGTGAGGGTCTACTACAAGCGCTCGCCGCCGATAAAGCCCTGCTTCCACGAGACCAAGACATTCTACCTCAAGGCCGGCATTGTGTGCGTGGAAGAGGCCGGAAAGATAACCCTGAGGGCCCAGAAGGTTCACCAGATAGTCGTCAAGCCGACCTGCGACGGCTGCTGGAAGTCCCTGGCACTGCTGGCGGGCAAAACGGCCTTCCTCTTCCTCGGAAATAAGGTGGGGGATGCTCTCGGCAAGATAGACGACACCAACGTCGCCAACACCGTTGCGGGAGAGGCCTTGGGCAACCTTGAGAACATATACGACGCCTACGCCCAGATGGTCATGAACCCGACGTCCGGGAACATAGAGAACTTCGTCAAGGCGTTCAACGCCGGGAAGGACAACCTGGCGGAGATACTATCGGCGCCCCTCGCCTCAAACCCGGCCGCCTACTGGGCGGTGAGGCATGAGCTGGCCGCCTACCAGCTCGCGGTCGTTAAGGACTCCAGTGGCAGAATAAGCGGTTTCGCCCTCTCGACGACCAGCGCCCCAACCTACGTTTACGCCATGGGGGCGGTCTCGACGACCAACGGACAGGTAAAGGTGGACTGGAATAAAGCGGCTTCGATAGCAAACAGCCTCGCCTCACCGATCGTTTCAAAGCTCGGCGTCGTTGGAGCGGGCCTTACAAACGGCCTCAGCCTTATCAACCTCATAGACAAGATCGTGGAGGGCCTGACGCCCTACATTGCCCAGGCGGGCATAAACTGCGGCCTCTGTCTCATCCACAACGACTGCACGCCTAAGACCGAAGGAGAACCAAAACCGCCGCAGCTCATCCGCTCCGGCTCCCTCGGGGGCTACGGCGGTGAGGGCTCCCTCGGAGGGGGTGGAGGCGGCGGAGAGGCCAGTGTCGGCAGGTTCACCTGTGAGGGCCTTCCAACGGTTCACAAGAAGACCTCCGGCAGCTCCAGCGGTAGTTCAGGTCTGTCCTGTCCCTCCTGCTCCCTTCGGGCCTTTGGCAACGCGGGGAGCGTGGCGGGAGGAAGGATATGCAAGGTCGTCCCGCTGGGCACACCGGGCGGAACTGTGGAGCCCCTGCAGGGCGGGGATTACCCGAGCAACACCCTACACATGTGCGTTGACCTGATCCTGACAATCGAGCAGAGGCTCACCTTCGAGAGGCAGGCATTTAGAGCCTCGCTGAAGTTCACGAACACCAACGGCAACTACAGCCTCAGCGACGTCAACGTCAGCGTGCTCTTCTTCGACAGCGAGGGCAACCCGGCCAACGACAAGTTCTTCGTCAGACTGGACGAGGAGAGCGGTTTAACCGGCGACACCCTGCCACCCAGGGGACAGGCAAAAATGAGGTGGCTCATAATCCCGAAGGTAGGCGCGGCCGAGGAGTTCAGGACGCGCTACTACGTTATGGCCAACATAACCGCCAAGGTGGGCAACACGACGCTCGTCTACGAGACCTGGCCGGCCTTAATAGAGGTCGAGCCGGTTCCTCAGCTGGAGCTCGACTACGTCATCCCGCCGAAGGTCTATGGAGATAACCCCTACACGCCCGAGAAGGAGCCGCCTGTTCCCTTCGTCTTCGGCGTCAGGGTGAAGAACGTTGGTTACGGCATAGCCAAGAACCTGCGCATAGCATCGGCCCAGCCGAAGATCGAGAAGGCCAACTACCCCGGCGTCTACATCGACTTCAGGATCCTCGGGACGCTCGTGAACGGCAGGAAGGCTCCGAACAGCCTGACGATTGACTTCGGCGACTTAAAGCCAGGCGAAAGCTCCACAGCCGCCTGGATAATGAGCGTTGAAGTTACCGGCGACTTCACCTACTACAACGCCACCTTCAGGCACAGCGACGAGCTCGGCGGCAACGAGACGTCGCTGATTAAAGAGGTCAAAACGCACTTCCTATTTAAAGCCTTCAACGACACCGCAAACGACGACGGCATGCTCGACTTCCTGCTCGATGACGACGGGAACGGAGTGCCGGAGGAGATACTCGACTCCAGCGGAGAAGACTACGCCGTCCTGCCGGTAAACTTCACGAAGGAAACAGGGATGGGCTTCGTCAGGGTAACCCCGCTCGTCAAAAGTCCGGACTGGATTTACATGGCCGTCCCGGTGACCGGCTACACCAAAGCCGTTAGGAGCGACGGGAAGGGGCCCGTGGCCCAGTGGATCGAGAACGGAAAACTGCACATCCTCGACCTCGGGACGGCGGACTTCTACGTCCTGAAGAGCAACAGGAATCCCGTGCCTGTGATAACCTACAGCGAACCGGTCATGGTGAACAGGACGGTGAGCTTTGACGCTTCACTGAGCTACGACCCCGACGGGAAGGTTGTGAGGTACCTCTGGCGCATCGGCAACGAGACCTTTGAAGGGCCAGAGCTCAACTACACCTTCACGAGGCCCGGCATCTACAACGTCACCCTGACCGTTTGGGACGATGAGGGGGCCAGCTCTTCAAAAACCGAGGAGGTAAGGGTCTACGGCGGAACTTCCTTTGCAGCCAGCCTGAGCGTGAGCCCGGAGTGGGGCGTTGTTCCCTTCAACGTCTCGGTTTACCTCAACGTCACCAACGTCGGGGACTCCCCCGGCCTCTACAACGCCACCCTCTACCTCGATGGCAGGGCCATAGCATGGAACGCCTCGACAATTGGGCCCGGCGAGAGCAGGGTCTTCGCCTTTACCCTTGAAATAAACGAGACCGAGGAGCACGTCATAGAGGTCAACAACCTGAGCGCTGTCGTTAGGGCTTACCTCAACGTCACCTTAGAGAGGAACGAGAGCCACGCCCTAAGCAGGGACTTCGGGCACTACGGCAGGTTCTACTGGGACGACTTTAGGAGGGACTTCGGGAGCTGGAGCGCAGCCGTTCTTGAGAACGTTAGCGTTCCCGTTGACAACTTTGACAGGGTGATAAGCGTCTCAACCGGCAACTGGAGTCTCCTGAGGTGGAGCGAGAGCCTCGACTACCGGAACTCCACGGGCTGGATTAACGCGACCTACGCGAGGAACGCGACGGTTGTAGGAATAGCGGGCTTCAACTACACGACGCTCCACATTATCCAGGTGGTCAGCCTCTTCGCCAACGCGAGCAAAGAGGTCGATGTTACCCCGCCGGTTCTCGAAGTCTCGCCAGGGAGCGGGGTTTACGGGGAGATGCCAACCTTCAACGTCACAGCCTGCGACGAGACCAACGTCACCGTCTGGGGAAGTGCTGGAAACGTGAGCAGGGACTTCACAAAGCTCTGGGAGAACGCCACCTGCTCCCTCTGGAGCGGAAGCCTGCCGCTGAAGCCCGGCAACAACACCGTGGTCATTCACGCGGTTGACGACTTTGGAAACACCGCCAACCTGAGCATCTGGGTCTACCTCAACCCGAGCGCGCCGGCAATCAACATCGAGAGCCCGGAGGAGAAGGTCTACAACTCAATGGAGATCTGGGTCAACTACACCGTCCTCGACAGCGACCTGGTTGGGGTGAGGGCCTACCTCGACGGCTCGCCCCTCTCAGGCGAGGCCAACCACTCCCAGCTTGTCACCCTCGGCTACGGCTGGCACAACCTCACCGTCTACGCCTGGGATGTTAGCTACAACGTCAGCAAGAGCATTATCTTCAGGGTGAACGAGCCTCCCGAGGTGGACTTCACATGGAGCGCCGACTACCTGACGGTCAACTTCACGGCGATCGCCAGCGACCCCGATGGGATCTCGCGCTACCTCTGGGACTTCGGTGATGGAGGAACCGCCGAAGGGCCCAACCCGGTTCACATTTACGCGGAAGGAGGGCTCTACAACGTTACCCTGACCGTATGGGACGCCTACAACCTGAGCGTTAGCGTTACAAAGACCATCGAGGTCTTTGCCAACGTGAGCCTCGCTGAAAACGAGAGCTACACCTTCACCAGAGACTTCGGCTTCTACAACACCACCTCGTGGGGGCCCTTCAGGGAGGACTTTGAGAACTGGAGCGCTGAAGTGCTCTCCTCGATAAACGTCTCAAGGGAAGGATTTGACGAGGTCTTTAACGTGAGCCTTGGGAACTGGAGTCTCTTGAGCAGGAGGGAGAACCTGACCGTAGGCTCGCAGACGGGCTGGATAAACGCGACCTACGTGAGGGTGGCAATCATAACGGGAGTAGTTGACCATAACGTGACGACGCTCCACCTTACCCAGCTCGTCAACCTCTTCGCCAACGCGAGCCACGTCCCCGACTCTGAACCACCGGAGATAAAGATACTCTACCCAACGGCCACCATATACGACACGAACGTTACAGAGGTGAGGGTTAACGTAACCGATGAGTCGGGGATAGCGTGGGTTAGGGCCGAGATAGACGGTATGCCCTACAGCTTAGCCCCCTCCGAAGGGGCGTGGGTTGCTAAGGTGAACATTGGCAATGGCAGGCACGAGCTCACCGTCACCGCCTCGGACGTCTGGGGCAACGTCGGAACCGCTGGTGTCAACTTCACCGTCAACACGAGCGTCAGGGTTGTCAGGTTCAACGGAACCACCGTGGTTGTCGTTCCCGGGAAAGCCGATACCAACGTGAGCGTTGAGAACGGGGGGCTCGAAGTGGAGTGGAAGTACAGGAACGCAGGCTTCTCGGAGCTCTTCCCAGCGATGCCCGAGGTGAGGATAGACGAGGGGCCGCACGGGGAGCCGTGGGGCATGCTAACGGCCGGGACGTCCGTGAGGCTCGACCGCTGGAACCAGGGGAAGATCGTCGTCGGGAGCTGGGTTTACAGGAGGGCCTACGCAAGGCTCAGCGTGAACGGAAGCGGCTGCGCGGTGGTAATGGTGCCGAGGAAGGGCCTCAACGTCTTCAGCGTCTCCCTGAGGGTGGACGGCAGGAGGCTGTCAGTCGGGAAGAGGGGAGACACCCACTACGGAATCGCGGGGGACTACGTCTACATCGTCCTGAAGGGAGTCCATGGGAGGGCCGTAATCGAGGTGCACTTAGCCGGGGGCGCGGAGAAGCTGCCAGCGCCGCCCAACGAGAGGCCCCTCGCCCCAATACGAGCCGTGGAGGGGCTGGACGAGGGGGAAAGGAGGAAGCCGCCGAAGCCCTGATTCCTTTACATTTTCTTCAGAAAACCACTCCACGGCGAAAGGGGCCATTCCAGGGGTGGAAAACCTTTGGTTTAGGATTCTTTTTTTAACCTTCCTTATCCTAACCCCACCGATGCTTATGAGGGTCGTTATCGTCGGCAACGGGCCCGGGGGAGTTGAACTCGCCAAAGGTCTCGCGGGGGAGTTTGAGGTCTCGATAATCGAGGGGGAAAAGCTGCCTTACTACAACAAGCCGATGCTGAGCCACTACATAGCCGGCTTCCTGCCCGAGGAAAAGCTCTTCCCACTCCCGGTGGACTGGTACGGGAGGAAGGGGATTGATTTGCACCTCGGAACCAGCGCTCTTCTCATAGACAGGGCAAAGAGGCTTCTCGTTACTTCAAAGGGCGAGTTCCCCTACGATGTCCTCGTTCTGGCCACGGGGGCGAGGGCAAGGGAACCGGTCATTCCGGGAAAGGAGCACCTGCTCACCCTCAGAACCCTGCACGATGCTAAGAAGATACGGGAGAAGCTGGAGAAGGAGGGTGAGATGGTAATCCTCGGTGGTGGCTTCATAGCCCTCGAACTCGCCGGGAACGCTGCAAAGGCAGGTTATCAAGTCAGGCTCGTTCACCGCAGGAAAAACCTGCTCGGCCTCGACGATGAGCTGAGCGAGAGGATAAGGGAAAGGATGGAAGGGATTGGCGTCGAGTTTCACCTCGATGCTAAAGTTCTAAGGGCCACGGGGGAAGGGCTTAAAACAGACAGGGGTTACATGCCCGGAAGGCTCAAGGTCTGCGCCTACGGGATTACCCCGAACATCGAGCTGGCCATTAAGAGCGGGATACAGGCGGGAAGGGGCGTTCTAATAGACGGGCAATTCAGGACTTCCGCGGAAAACGTCTACGCCATCGGCGACTGTGCGGAGCACCACGGGACAATAGCCGGAACCGCGAGAGGGGCGGTTGAGGAGGCGAGGAGCCTCGCGAACATCCTGAAGGGTGGAAAAGCAAGCTACGACTTCTTCCGCTCGGCGGTCTTCAAGTTCGCCGACCTAAGCTTAGCAATCATCGGGAGGACGCGCGGTGAGGGCAGGTGGCTCGATGAGGAGGTGAAGGTCTTCTACGAGGGCGGAAAACCCGTTGGTGCCGTTGTTTTGGGGAACATGAGGAGGGCAATCGAGCTCGAAAAGAGCATCAGGGAGGGCCTTTTCCCGAGCTGATTGAGGAGGTCTTCAAACCTTTGGTTTGGAAAATCGTTATATACTCCGCCTTCCATCTACCTCTGCAGGAGCCAGCAGGTGATACCATGGTCGTGAAGAGGAAAATGACCCGGAAGTTTTTGGAGGATGCCTTCGCGGGCGAAAGCATGGCCCACATGAGGTACCTGATCTTCGCGGAGCAGGCCGAAAGGGAGGGCTTCCCCAAAATAGCCAAGCTCTTCAGGGCAATCGCTTACGCCGAGTTCGTGCACGCCAAGAACCACTTCATCGCCCTTGGAAACCTCGGCAAGACCCCCGAGAACCTCCAGGCCGGAATAGACGGCGAGACCTACGAGGTCGAGGAGATGTATCCTGTCTTCAAGAACGCCGCCGAGTTCCAGGGGGAGAAGGAAGCGGTTAGAACGACCCGCTACGCCCTTGAAGCGGAGAAGATTCACGCCGAGCTCTACGCCAAGGCAAAGGAGAAGGCAGATGACGGTGAGGACATCGAGATAGGGAAGGTCTACATCTGCCCCGTCTGCGGCTACACCGCCGTTGACGATGTCCCGGACTACTGTCCAATCTGCGGAACCCCCAAGGACAGGTTCGTGGTCTTCGAGTGAGCTTTCGTTTTTCCATTTCACAGGTTTGAACCACAAACCTTATAAGGATGGCCTAAGAACATTAGGGTGGTGAAAGAAATGGCCAAGTGGAAGTGCCTCGTTTGCGGATACATCTACGATGAGGACGAGGGCGACCCCATGTCGGGGGTGGAGCCGGGGACCAAGTTTGAAGAGCTTCCGGAGGACTGGGTCTGCCCGCTCTGCGGCGCCCCGAAGGACATGTTTGAGAAGATAGAGTGAGGTGGTGGTTATGATAAGCGAAACGATAAAGAGCGGAGACTGGAAGGGGGAGAAGCACGTCCCCGTTATAGAGTACGAGAGGGAAGGCGACCTCGTCAAGGTCGAGGTCAGCGTTGGCAAGGAGATACCGCACCCGAACACCCCGGAGCACCACATAGCCTGGATCGAGCTCTACTTCCACCCCGAGGGGGAGAACTTCCCCATAATGGTCGGCAGGGTGGCCTTCACCAACCACGGCGACCCGCTGACAGAGCCGAGGGCGGTCTTCTTCTTCAGGACAAACAAGAAGGGCAAGCTCTACGCCATCAGCTACTGCAACATCCACGGCCTCTGGGAGAACGAGGTTCAGCTCGAGTGATTTTCCTTTTTCGCTTTCCCTTTTCTGCCGCTTCAAGGAGTTCCTCAAAGGTTTGCCGCTTGGTGATGTTGTCATGATAACGGAAAAACCTAATTCTTTGAGATTTGTTATCATGACAACCAAAGACCTTATATACGACCATTATGTTATCATGATAACGGATGGTAGAGATGACGACTCCTGCCGAGTTGCTGGAAAACGCAAGGGAGCACCTGGAAGACGCCGATCTGCTCTTTTCAAAGGGCCATTACAATTCGGCGATGAACTCTACTTTAAGGCTTTAGTGGCGCTCTGCGACTACGTTATCCTGAGGGATACCGGCAGACTGCCCCGGAACCATATGGAGAGGTTCAGGATACTGGAAGAGAGGTATCCGGAGCTTTACGATGTGGTGGACTTCCACTTCAACTACTACAGGAGTTCCTACATGAAGCGGGTTGAAAAGGGGTGGAGGTGCTGAGAAATGACGTCCACAGGGTTTATTCTTCCCTCTGATCTCCCGCTTCCAG
>WAKU01000019.1 GCA_015523195.1 Thermococcus sp. | reverse complement strand
TTAATGCTGGCCAGTTGCAGCAGGTTGGTTCGCCGGAGGAGGTTTATCATAAGCCTGCTAATACTTTTGTGGCTGGGTTTATTGGTTCGCCTCCAATGAATTTTCTTGAGGGGACTCTTACTGAGGATGGTTTTGTTGATTTTGGTGAGTTCAGGCTTAGGCTTTTGCCTGATCAGTTTGAGGTTTTGAGGGAGGAGAACTTGATTGGCAAGACGATCACCTTCGGCATAAGACCAGAAGACATTCTCGACGCGTTTTTTGCCCAGGTGAAGGTTCCGGGGGAGAACATGGTTCGGGCCATGGTGGACATTATCGAGAACCTCGGCGGCGAGAAGATCGTTCATCTGAGCGTTGGGGATCTCTCGTTTACGGGGAAGTTCCCTGCGGAGTCGAGGGTTGTTGAGGGGCAGAAGATAGACGTCGTCTTCGACATGAGAAAGGCCCACGTCTTCAACAAAGAGAACGGAAAGGCAGTATTTTGAAAGCTTTTAAACCCCCCCTCCAACTTTTTTCCATGGGGATTGAGGCTCTGGCGGAGTTCATAGCGGAGACCGTTGAGAGGGGGAAGGTCGTCGAGGCAGGGATTGGCTTCCAGCTCAAGGTCGCCCTGAGGTTGAAAGGGCTCGGCTACGATGTTCTGGCAGTTGACTGGAACGGGAAGGCCGTCGAGAACGCCAGAAAAGCCGGCATAAACGCGGTGAGGGACGACATCTTTAGCCCAAACCTTGAGCTCTACCGCGGTGCAAAGGCTGTCTATTCCATCCGACCAACACCCGAGATAGTCGCCCCTATTCTAAGTCTCGGGGAGGCCCTTAAGGTTCCCGTTTACACCCTCCCGCTGTCAGGAGACCCGAGGGCGATGGGAACGAGGCTGGTCAACTTTAAGGGGCTGGCGATATACGTTTATAACCCGAGGAGAAAATAGGCCCGGTGGTGCTATGAGGCTCTTCGGAACCGCTGGGATACGCGGAAGGCTGTGGGAGAAGGTAACGCCGGAGTTAGCCCTGAAGGTCGGGATGGCCCTCGGAACATACAAAACCGGAAGGGCCGTCGTTGCGAGGGACGGCAGAACCTCAAGCGTCATGCTTAAGAACGCCATGATAAGCGGACTTCTCGCGAGCGGGATGGAGGTTTTAGACGCTGACTTAATCCCGACGCCGGCTTTAGCATGGGCAACGAGAGAACATGGCGACGCAGGGGTTATGATAACCGCGAGCCACAACCCACCGACGGACAACGGCATAAAGATCTTCAACGGGGACGGAACGGAGTTCTACGTGGAGCAGGAGAAAGAGCTGGAGGAAATCGTATTCTCGGGGGACTTCAGAAGGGCCCGGTGGGATGAGATAAAGGCAGTTAGGGCTTTAGAAGTTATTCCCAACTACATCAACGCCGTTTTAGACTTTGTCAACCACGAGACGAAGCTTAGGGTTCTCTACGACGGGGCAAACGGCTCGGGAAGCGTTTTGGCCCCATACCTCCTCCGCGAGATGGGGGCGAGGGTTTTCAGCGTTAACGCCCACGTTGACGGCCACTTTCCTGGGAGGAAGCCCGAGCCGAGGTACGAGAACATAGCATACCTCGGAGAACTCGTTAGGGAGCTAAAGGTTGACGTTGCTTTCGCCCAGGATGGAGACGCCGACAGGATAGCGGTCTTCGACGAGAAGGGGAACTACGTTGACGAGGACACGGTGATAGCGCTCTTCGCTAAGCGCTATGTGGAGGAGCACGGTGGTGGGACGGTCGTTACGTCAATAAACACCGGTTCTAAGATAGACGAGGTCGTCGAAAGAGCGGGTGGAAAAGTCGTCCGCGTCCCCCTCGGCCAGCCCCACGACGGGATAAAACGCTATAGGGCCATCTTCGCCGGCGAGCCTTGGAAGCTGGTTCACCCGAAGTTCGGCCCCTGGATTGACAGCTTCGTAACGATGGGTCTAATAATCAAGATGATAGACGAGGAGGGCCCGCTTTCTAAGATAGTGGCCGAAAACATTCCGACTTACTACATCAGGAAGGCCAACGTGGCCTGCCCGGACGAGCTGAAGGAAAAGGCAGTCGAAAACTCCGCCAAAAGGATTGAGGGAATTCTTGGAGGGGAGATAGGGAAAGTCCTGACCGTTTCGGGCTACCGCTTCAACCTCAAAGACCGCTCGTGGGTTCTCGTAAGGCCGAGCGGAACAGAGCCGAAGATAAGGGTCGTCGTCGAGGGACCGACGGAGAAGAGGAGAGATGAGCTCTTCGATATGGCCTACGGGATAGTGAAGGAAGAGGTTGAAAAGCTCAAACGAACCTCGCGGGCCTGAGCGTTCTCACGCTTATCTCCTTTCTGCTCATCATTACCTTGAAGCCCTCCTTGGCAACGTAGGTCTTGACCCCGGTGACGGTCTCTATGTACTTCGCTTCCTTGTAGGGGTTGGCGAAGTGCATCTTCATGCCGATGTGGTTCATCACGAGGACTTCAGGCTTCCTCTTCATCCGTCTGAGCATTTCCACAGCGTCGTCCGTGCTGAGGTGGTAGGGGATTCCCATGTCCCTGGGCCTCGTTATCGCCGCTATGAGCAGTTTCGCTCCGTCGTGCCACTCGATGAGGCCGTCGAAGTAGGCCGTGTCGGGGATGTAGGAGACGTCGCCGAACCGGGTCTTCATGCGGAAGCCTATGGTCGTTGGGTCAGAGTGCTGGCTCGGCGTTATCACGAACTCCTCTTCACCAACGGGTATCTTGCTCCCGGGTTCTGGTATGTGGACGCTCTCAAGGGCCTCAAGGTGGTACCTGCTTATGGCCGGCGTGTGGGTCTCGTCGCCGTAGACTACGCTTTTTGACGCTATGAGCGTCCCCCTCCTCTTGAGCGCCCCTCCGGTCATTGCCTCGACGATGACCTCAAGGTCGTTGCAGTGGTCAACGTGCCTGTGGGAGACGAAGACCGCGTCGAGCTTCCTTGGGTCGAGCTTGTAGCGCCAGCTCCTCACGAGCGCTCCCGGCCCAGGGTCAACGTAGATGTTCCTGCTCGCCCTTATGTGGAATCCCCCCGTGGAGCGGAACTGGGTTATCGTGATGAACCTGCCGCCCCCGCTCCCGAGGAAGGTTATCTCTATCACTCCAACACCTCCTTTCCTTCTGCGGACGGTAGGCTTTGGGATGGGGGGTATATAAGGCATTTGGGTGACAAAAATTGTTTAAGCCCCAGACCTTAGTCACTACGGTGATCGAAATGGAGAACCACCTCCCCGAGATATCCAGGGAAATAGAGGGACTCCGGGACGAGATGGTGGGAACCCTCGTCGAGCTGGTAAGGATCCCGGCGATAAGCCCCGACTACGGCTATGAGGGAGAATACGACAAGGCCCAGAGGCTCCTCGAAATAATAAGGGGCTGGCCCTTCGACAGGGTTGAGGTCTACAACGCTCCCGACGAGAGGGCCAAGAAAGGCGTCAGGCCGAACATCTTAGCTTACTACTACGGCGAAGGGGGCGAGGAAAGTGAAAGACTCTGGATTCTCACGCACCTCGACGTTGTCCCACCCGGAGATTTGAGCAAGTGGGAGAGCGACCCCTTCAAGCCCCTCGTGAAGGACGGGAAGGTCTACGGAAGGGGTGCTGAAGACAACGGGCAGAGCCTTGTCGCTTCCCTCTACGCGGTCAAAGCCCTCATGAACCTCGGAATAAGGCCAAAGCGGACGGTAATCCTTGCCTTCGTAAGTGACGAGGAGACGGGCAGTGAATACGGCATTGGATGGCTTATGAGGAACCACCCCGAGCTCTTCAGGAAGGACGACCTCGTTTTGGTTCCCGACGGCGGGAACGAGGACGGAACCTTCATCGAAGTTGCCGAGAAGAGCATACTCTGGTTCAGGCTGAAGGTCAGGGGGAAGCAGGTTCACGCGAGCATGCCCGAGAAGGGATTAAACGCCCACCGCGTTGCCCTCGATCTTGCCTACCACCTCGACAGGTTCCTCCACGAGAAGTACTCCAGGAGGGACGGGCTTTTCGAGCCACCGGAGAGCACCTTCGAGCCGACTATGGTCAGAAACCCCGCTGATAGTCCAAACATAGCGCCCGGGGAGCACGAGGTTGTCTTCGACTGCAGGGTTCTGCCCGATTACAGCCTCGACGAAATCCTCAATGATGTGAGGACTTTCTCGGAGGATGTGAGGGGGGCTTATCTAAAGGAGATCGACGGGAAAATCCTTCCCGAGATAGAGGTTGAGGTCCTCCAGAGGCTGGACGCTCCAAAGCCAACTGATCCGAACAGCGAAATCGTTAGGCTCCTCAAGGAGGCGCTCAAAAAGCTTAGGGGCAAGGAAGCTAAAGTCGGTGGAATAGGCGGTGGAACCTTCGCGGCCTACTTCAGGAAGCTCGGCATTCCGGCAGTTGTGTGGGCAACCCTCGACGAGACCGCCCACCAGCCCAACGAGTACGCGAGGATAGACAACATGGTGGAGGATGCCAAGGTGATGGCGGCTTTGGCCGTCCTCTGATTTTTCCCCTTCACTTCAACCAGTTTTGAAGCTATCGGAGGGTATTTATAGAACTTCCATCCAATTCGTCTTGATAGTCATGCAGCTGGGGGATTCGGATGAAGAAGGTTATCGCGGCCCTGCTCCTCCTGATGGTCTTCGCGGCTGGATGCATTGAAAGGGGAACCGTGAGGGAGGGCACTCTTTCCGATTCCATAAGTGTGGCATCCGGAGAGGATGCCTTCTCGCTGGCCCTCTACAAGGAGCTCTCGAAATCGGACGGCAACGCCTTCTTCTCCCCTTACAGCATCCACACGGCGCTGGCGATGCTCTACGAGGGTGCGGGAGGAAAGACGGCCGAGGAGATGGAGAGAGTCCTTCACCTTCCGCCCAACTCCACGGTGAGGCAGAGGAGCTTCAGGAAGCTCATCACGGCACTCAACCCGCGGAATGGGCCCTACGCCCTGAGAACCGCCAACGCCCTCTGGATCCAGAGGGGTTACAGAGTCAGAAAAACCTACGTTGATATCGTGAAGAACTACTACCTCGGTGAGGTTCACTCCCTCGACTTCAGGGGAAACCCTTCCAAGGCCGCCGAGGAGATAAACGACTGGGTCGGGCGGCAGACAGGGGGTAAGATAAGGAACCTCGTTTCACCGGAGATAGTCGAGGGTGCCAAGCTCGTGCTCACCAACGCGATATACTTCAAGGGGGAGTGGGAGAGGAAGTTTGACCCCAAGCTCACGAAGAACGAGACATTTCATACACCCCACGGAAACGTAACCGTTGAGATGATGCACGACGCCGGGGTTTACAACTACACCGAGCTCAACGGCACCCAGGTTCTCGAACTCCCCTACAAGGGGGGCAGGTTGAGCATGCTGGTCTTCCTCCCGAAGGGCGTCGGTGGTTATAAAGGCCTGGACTCCAAGCTTACAGTTGACTACATCCTGACCGCGCTTAAGTCCATGAAGCCGGAGAACGTCAGCGTAAGCATGCCCAAATTCGAGTTCAGGACCGAATACCGGCTCTCCGACGTGCTGAAGGCCATGGGGATGGGTTCGGCCTTTACAGGGGAGGCGGACTTCTCGGGGATAGGCGATGGGGGTCTCTACATCTCGGAGGTCGTCCACAAGGCCTACATAAAAGTCGCGGAGAACGGAACCGAAGCGGCAGCGGCTACGGCAGCGATTGCCCTCACCTCAGCCCACGTTATCGGAGAGCTCCCTCAGTACATCGAGTTCCGCGCCGACCACCCCTTCGTCTTCGTCATAATAGACAAGGACACGAAGGAGATACTCTTCATCGGCAGACTGGTGAACCCGAGGGAATGAGCTTTTAAGCCCTCCTCCCAACTTTTTCCATGCCGGCCTGGAAGGACGGAAGGCTTGGCCTGCCCGTGAGGGAAGCGGTTAAGCTCTTCCCCGAGCTCGAAGAATACCTCGACGGGCGCGGAAGGCTCGACCTCTCGAACAGAAGGGCGAGGATACTCTACAACAGGGCGGTAGCCAGGGCCATTTTCGGGCTCGATATCGAATACCATCCCCGGGGCCTCGTAACAACGCCTATCTCGCGCTACCTGTTCATGAGGATCTTCCTCCGCGACGGGGAGAGGGTTCTTGAGATAGGAACCGGGCACACGGCCCTGATGGCCCTCATGGCGGAAAAGCTCTTCGGCTGCGACGTTACTGCAACAGAACTGGATGAGGGGTTCTTTGAGCACGCGAGGAAGAACATCAAAAGGAACAACGCGCGGATCAGGCTGCTCAAGAGCGGGGGCGGGATAATAAAGGGTGTGGTTCCGGAAGGCGAGCGCTTTGACGTCATCTTCTCTGCCCCTCCCTACTACGAGGCGCCGACGAGGGGCGTTCTGACGGAGAAGGAAGCGGTTGGGGGCGGTAAATACGGTGAGGGGTTCTCCGTGAGACTCCTCAGGGAAGCGCTTGAGTATTTGAGGCCCGGTGGGAGGGTTGCCCTCTTTCTCCCCCACAAGGAGCCGCTGATAAGGGCGGTGGTTGAGGAGGGGAAGGAGAGGGGGTACAAGGTCAGGGACGTCCGCTTTAAGGCCGGGACGAGGTGGAGGCACGGTCTTGTGCTGGAGGTTCCGTGAGGGCTATGCGAGTGGGGCAGTTCCTCGGGTGTGCACCGGCCCCTTTCGGGCTTGGCTGGTCTCTATCCTGCCGGGGAAGACCGCTCCTTCAGAAGGGCGGGTTTCGGGAGAAAGATAAGGTTTATATCTCCATCCTTCAAACCCCCATCGAGGTGTTTTCCATGGCCGAAAGCTACCGTGGGTATAGGGACAGGGTTTTGGAGTTTATTGAGGACCACGAGCACTGGAGGGCGCACACGATAAACCTCATCGCAAGCGAAAACGTGACCTCTCCAAGCGTTACAAGGGCAGTTGCGAGCGGCTTCATGCACAAGTACGCTGAAGGCTGGCCGAGGCAGCGCTACTATCAGGGCTGCAAGTACGTTGACGAGGTCGAGCTCATCGGTGTCGAGCTCTTCACGAAGCTCTTCAGGAGCGACTTCGCGGATTTGAGGCCCGTTTCAGGAACCAACGCAAACCAGGCCGCTTTCTTTGGCCTTGCCCAGGCAGGTGACAGGGCCATAGTCCTCCACACCAGCCACGGCGGCCATATAAGCCACATGCCCTTTGGAGCGGCTGGGATGCGCGGTCTTGAAGTCCACACCTGGCCCTTCGACAACGAAGCTTTCAACATAGACGTGGACAAGGCCGAGAAGCTCATCCGCGAACTTGAGCCAAAGATAGTCGTCTTCGGCGGCTCGCTCTTCCCCTTCCCGCACCCCGTCAAGGAGCTGGCTCCGGTCGCTAAGGAAGTCGGTGCCTACGTCATGTACGATGCGGCCCACGTCCTCGGTCTTATAGCCGGCAAGCAGTTCCAGGATCCGCTCCGCGAGGGGGCAGATGTGATAACCGCCTCGACCCACAAGACCTTCCCGGGGCCGCAGGGCGGTGTCATACTCTACAAGCGCTTTGGAGAGACCGAGGAGATAGCCAGGCTCCAGTGGGCGATCTTCCCGGGAGTTGTCAGCAACCACCACCTCCACCACATGGCCGGTAAGGTCATCACAGCCGCTGAAATGCTCGAATACGGTGAGGCCTACGCGAAGCAGATCGTCAAGAACGCCAAGGCCCTCGCCGAGGCCCTCGCGGAGGAGGGCTTCAACGTCATCGGCGAGGACAAGGGCTACACTGAAAGCCACCAGGTTATAGTTGACGTCAGCGACCTCCACGAGAAGGCCGGTGGCTGGGCTGCACCGCTCCTTGAGGAGGCAGGAATAATCCTCAACAAGAACCTCCTGCCGTGGGACCCGCTTGAGAAAGTCAACGAGCCGAGCGGTCTCAGAATAGGCGTTCAGGAGATGACCCGCGTCGGCATGATGGAGGACGAGATGAGGGAGATAGCGCACTTCATAAAGCGCGTTCTCCTGGACAAAGAGGATCCGAAGAAGGTTAAGAGGGACGTCTACGGCTTCCGCGCCGAGTTCCAGAAGGTGTACTACTCCTTCGACCACGGGCTCCCCCTCAGGGAGTGATTCCTTAACTTTTTGCCGGAGGCTCAGCGCGCTTTCCCGTGGAGCATCGCATAAGGGTCTCCCTCAAACTTGGGGAAGGGCCTCTCCTCCCCTTTTTCAACAAGGATTTTTTCCCTTTTCTCGGTGAAGGTTCCTATCTCGAAGGCTAAGATCCCGTTTCTGTTCATCTCTTCTATCAATGGGCCGACCTTTTCGGGGGGCGTTATCGCTATCAGCGTCCCGCTCGATGAGACGCTCCATGGTTCGAGGCCGTAGAAGTCCAGGACTCTCCTAACGAGGGGGTCGAGCTGAAGCCGGTGGGAGTAGACCCTGAAGCCAACCCCGGAGTTGTCCGCTATCTCGTGCAAAGCGGTTAGGCCTCCTTCGGTCGCGTCGTGCATTCCCCTGACGAAGGGCCTCGCTATCAGCGCGTCCGGGAGCACGGTCTCAAAGTAGAACGACCTCTTAAGCCTCATTAAGTCCCTCTTTGAGAAGACCCCTAAGAGTTCCTCCTCCCTAAAGTACGCCGCTGAAACCGCGAACTCAAGACCCACCTTCGCAGTGACTACTATCCTGTCGCCCGGTCTGGCGAGAGGAAGTTTTAGACCGCTTTTTTTGACGAGTCCAAGAGCTGTCGTCGTTGCCGTTGGTTCCGATACTCCCGGGTAAACTCCGGTGTGCCCGCCAGCTATGCTCCCGCCGAACCTTCTGCACTCCTCGTTGAGATCCTCCATTACCTCCCTGAGGAAGGCCTCTTCGGTTCCCTCCGGGAACAGCAGGTTGATGACGAGCCACCTTGCTTCGGCGCCGAAAACCGCGAGGTCGCTTGCGGCAAAATGGTAGGTGAAGAAGCCGAAGGCCTCTCGCGGAACACCCACAACGGGGTCTGTGGCCATCACGAGGTAGCTCTCATCGTCGTACTCTAAGACTGCCGCGTCAAAGCCGCTCCTCGGCCCGTAGACTATCCTCTCATCCTCCACCCCTAAGTTCGGGAGGATCACCTCCCTCAGGATCTCATCCCTAACCTTTCCAACGGGAAGCTTGCTCATCCCGCTCACCTCCGATCGAATGCAGAGAGGGCTCGCTTTATCTCCTCCATGGTGTCAGGATCGCAGTCCCAGCACATTACCTCAAAGCTCGGGACCCTAACGCTCACGCGAACCTTTCTCCTTCTGGCGATCTTGCTCACCCCGTAGTTCACCCTGTAGGCCAAATCCATGAGTTCGGGCGTTACTATCTCCTCCCGGTCTATATACTGGAGCGGACAGCCCTCGCGCCACTGCCTCCTTCTCGCGTGCTCGTACATCCTGTAAGGCCTTATTCCGGCTTCCTCCGCGAGGGCCTCGACTTCCGCCGCGGTGTACCTTATGAGGGGTCTGAGCGTGGGTATTCCTACCCTTGGGATCTCGCAGAGCCTTATATCCCCTTCGCACTGGTCGAGCAAAGCCCCGATTATTTTGTCGTTCGCGTTGTCTCCCTTCGCTAATATTTCGAAGCCGTTGTTTGCCGCGAACCACCTGGCGTTCCAGAGCATCACCTTCTTGCAGTTTATGCAGACCGGCCCCTTTCTCCCGACCGCTTCCCTGAGGAGGCCGTCGGTAATGTCAACGAGGAAGTGCTCGACGCCGAGCTTTTTGGTGAACTTCACCGCCCACCTTAGGGGCTCCCTCCAGCTCCAGCGGTGGAAGAAGGTTAAAGCGGATACGTCTAAGCCCGCTTCCTTGAGGAGGTACAGGGCGAGTGAGCTGTCCTTTCCGCCGGAGAACAGGAGGAGTACCCTTTTCCCGGTTAAGCCGGTTTTTACGGCGAAGTTCTTCAGTCCTTCAACGGCATCCCCCAACATCATAACGGGAATGGGAAAGGAGGTTAAAAACCACCCCCTTCAAGCTGGTGGTAGGCTATCGTTACCGAGAGCGCTGCGTATGGATCGATGATTATCATGGCTATCGTTCCGCCGATGTGGGGGATGAGGCTCAGGACGAAGTCCACCAGGGCCATCAAGACAACCAGCACGAGCAGGTAGAGGAAGACGTCGTTCAGGTTTTTCCTGACGAGGTTGATGCTCTCCCCTATCGCGGCGACTGCGTCGAGGTTTTTAACGACCATTATCGGCAGCGTGAAGGCCACGAACATGAGCCACAGCAGTCCGGGTATTACGAACAGCAGGAGGCCTACGAAGGTTCCAACCGCTATTATAACCGCGGCAACCGTAAAGTCGGCCCACCTCTCGCCTATCACCTGGAGCCCAACGTTGTAGTCAGGCCTGCCTCCCCTGAGCTGCTCTTCGGCCATACGTACGAGTCCGCCCATAACCCAGACCCCGACGAGGAAGGCGAGGAAGCTGAGCAGCCCGTAGGCCGAGAAAAAGAGCCCAAACGTCCCCCCTGGTCTCCTGACAGAGCCGGTGAGGAGGTCTATGGCAGCGGGGATAAGGGGCAGGACAAAGAAGTTGTAGTTGTCCTCGAGTATCTCCACTGGTTTCTTCAAGGCCTCGTCTATGTCTATTGCCATGATATCACCCCGCAATGAGGTACCTAACGCCTTCCTCCCTATAACCCTTTCCCCGGTTCGAAGTTCTGAGCTTGAATCTCCTTAATTCGAACCGCTGAGTTTTGTTAGGCTTACCAAAGATTTATTAAGCGTCCGGGGGAGATACAGGTGATTAGGAGAGCCTAACGGTGATGAACATGATTGTTCCATTGAGCGAGCTCAGGCCCGGGGAGAGCGGTGTTGTGATCAACCTCCAGGGTGGGCCGAACTTCAGGAGCAAGCTCTACCCGATGGGGCTCGCACCGGGGGTTATAATAAGGGTTCTCGACAGGTTTCAGTTCGGTCCGGTTATAATCGAAGCCGGGGGGACGAGACTGGCGGTGGGCAAGAACATGGCGGCTAAGATAATGGTGAGGAAGCTCTGAGGTGGTAGAATGGCAATGAAGATCGTGGCCCTCGCAGGGAACCCCAACGTTGGCAAGACGACGATATTCAACGCCCTCACCGGGATGAAGCAGCACGTTGGCAACTGGCCCGGCGTTACGGTTGAAAAAAAGGAGGGAATTTTTGAATACGAGGGTGAGCGCTTCCTCGTCGTTGACCTTCCGGGGACGTACTCGCTGACCGCGCACTCCATCGATGAGCTCGTCGCGAGGAACTTCCTCCTCAACGGAAACCCGGATGTCGTTGTCAATGTAGTTGATGCGACCTCGATACTGAGGAACCTCTACCTGACGCTTGAGATATTCGAGATGGGCCTGAAGAACGTTGTCGTGGCCCTCAACAAGATTGACCTGGCCGAGAAGAAGGGCATAAAAATCGATGCTAAAAAGATGTCGAAGGTTCTCGGGGTTCCGGTTGTCCCATTGGACGCAAAGGACGGCATCGGCATGAAAGAGCTCAAGGACGTCATCGTGGCTGTTGCCCACGGGGAAGTTGAGGAAACACCGATAATCCCAACCTACGAACCGGCCGTTGAGAGGGAGATAGAGCACATTTCCAAGTGCCTCGAAGGAACCAAGCTGGTCTCGAAGTACCCCGTGAGGTGGCTGGCCCTGAAGCTCCTCCAGCGCGATGAGGAGGTTATGAAGCTCGTTGAGAGGCACCTCGGTCAGGAGGGGCTCGATAGGGTAATGACACATATAAACGAAGTTGAGGAGCGCTACGGTAAGGCGATGGATCTCGTGATAGCGGGGCAGAAATACGAGTTCATAGACGGCCTTACGCATGAGTTCATGAGCTACGGCCGGGCCGGGGGTGAGCCCTTCACCGACCAGCTCGACAGGCTCCTCGTGCACCCGGTTTATGGGTTCGTAGTGATGGCGATCGTGTTCTACTTCGTTTTCAAGTTCATATTCGTTTTCGGCCTTCCCATTCAGAACTGGCTCGCCGAGGCCTTCACGGACTTCGGGAACTGGCTGGCCCCCCACATAGCGAGCGAAGCGCTCAGGGGTCTGCTCGTTGATGGGATCATCGGTGGCGTTGGAATGGTTCTGAGCTTCTTTCCCCTCGTCTTCCTCCTCTTCCTCGCGCTCTCCTTCCTTGAGGATTTAGGCTACATGGCGAGGATAGCCGTTCTCATGGAGGGCATCCTGAGGAAGTTCGGCCTGCCCGGAAAGGCAGTCATCCCTCTCATTCTCGGGCTCGGCTGCAACGTCCCGGCCGTGATGGCCACGAGAACGATAGAGGATGAAAAAGACCGCCTCGTTACGATGTTCGTGAACCCATTCGTTCCCTGCTCCGCTCGGTTGAGCGTCATAAGCTTTCTCGCGGGCCTTTTCTTCCCCAAGGAGAGCGCCCTCGTTGCTGCGAGCATCTACGCGCTGGCCTTCACTGTTGCCATTCTCTCTGCCTGGCTCGTCAGCCATTTCGTTAAGGGCGAGAGCGGCCTCTTCGTTATAGAACTTCCTGAGTACCTCGTTCCGAGCGGGAAGGCCCTTTTACTCCACTCTTGGGAGAGGAGCAAGGAGTTCGTGAGGAAAGCCGGCACTGTGATACTGGTGGGGGCCCTGCTGATATGGTACCTCAGCAACTACCCCGTTCCCATAGGAACTGGGGGGAGCTATGCGGAAAAGCTGGGCCACCTCTTCGGCCCCTACATGGGGCTCATGGGGCTCGATTGGAAGGCGGCGGTAAGTTTGCTCTTCGGGATAATAGCGAAGGAGAACGTGATATCCACCTACGGCGTCCTTTACGGAACGGCAGCCGCTATAAGAAGCGCGATGACTCCCCTTCAAGCTTATGTCCTCATGGCGGTTACGACCCTCTACATACCGTGCATAGCGACCATCGGGGCGATAAGGGCCGAGAGCAACTGGAAGTGGGCGGCACTGGCAACGGCCTACATGATAACAGTAGCCTCCATAGTCGGCATCCTGATATGGCACGTCGGCCTTTTACTGGGGTGGGGAGCGTGAACACCCTGGAGAGGGTTTTAGAGCTCATTCAGGAGGGCAGGAGAACACCGGAGGAAATAGCAGGGGAGCTCGGGCTTAGGAAGGACAAGGTAGAGGCCGCGATAGAGATACTGAAGGCCCTCGGCTACATCGAGGAGGTTCACAAGGGCTCCCCGGCCTGCGAGACCTGTCCCCTGAGAAAGGTCTGCGGCGGGAAGTGCTTCATGCCGGCAGGTAGCGGGCGGATAAAGGTGATGAAGGTGAAGGTTAAGAGGTAAGACAGGAGCGGCTCTCACCGGCGATGAAAACCTCTCACCCTAAGTTATATATTTTATGGGCGTAAAATATATAAGCATCCCCCGTGTAGCAACTACCGGTGAGTACCATGAAGGCAGTTATCCTTGCCGGCGGGTTCGGCACGAGGTTAAGGCCCCTCTCATCAACGAGGCCAAAGCCAATGATACCGGTTCTCGGGAAGCCCAACCTCCAGTACATACTCGACGCCCTTGAGAAGATCAAGGAAGTTGACGAGGTAATCCTCTCGGTTCACTACATGAAGGGGGAGATAAGGGAGTTCATTGAGGAGGAGATGCCTAACTATCCGAAGGATATACGCTTTGTGAACGACCCTATGCCCCTCGAGACCGGCGGTGCGCTGAAGAACGTTGAGGACTACGTCAGCGACGACTTCCTCGTCATCTACGGAGACGTATTTACCAACTTCGACTACGGGGAGCTGATAAAGGCCCACGAGCAGAACGACGGCCTCATAACGGTTGCCGTGACTAAAGTCTACGACCCGGAGCGCTTCGGTGTTGTCGAGACGGACGAGAACGGAAAGGTTCTCCACTTCGAGGAGAAGCCCCACAGGCCGAAGACGAACCTCGTGGACGCTGGCATATACGTCGTGAACAAGAAGATCCTTGGAGAGATTCCGGCTGGAAAGGA
>WAKU01000018.1 GCA_015523195.1 Thermococcus sp. | reverse complement strand
GCTGCTCGGTCTGTCTGAGCTCCTCTGCGCTCCAACCAGAACGACCGGCTTGGTAAGGTTTCTCAGTATAAAGCTCAGGGCCGAGGCAGTATAGCCCATAGTATCCGTTCCGTGGGCGATGACAACCCCATCCTCGCCGGAGTTTAGGGCCTTTGCCACCTCGTGGGCTATCCTCTTCCAGTAAGCGGGCTTCATGTCCTCGCTGAGGATGTTCATGATGAGCTTCGGCGTCACGTTGGCCATCTCGAATATCTCCGGGACTGCCTTGGCGAGCTCTTCGGCGGTAAAAGCCGGGTGAACTGCGCCGGTCTTGTAGTCTATCCTGCTCGCTATCGTTCCACCGGTTCCTAAGATCGTGACGTTGGGCAGGCCCTCCCTCTTGGGGAGAACTTCCTTGAATTCCATCTTCGGCTTTTCGACGGCCTTCTCAAGAACCTCGACCTTCTCGATGGCATCGATAAGGATTCCGATGTTGTAGCCGTTGTCGAGCTTTATGGTCAGTGTCTCACCCGGGGAGAGCTCGTAGGGTGGCATGACTATACCCTCGTAGACCGTTCCGTCCTTCTCTGTTATTCTGACCGCGTCACCAACGTTAAGGCCTTCACTTCTCATGAAGTGCTCAACCTTTCTCTCCTTCATCTTGACCCCCATCCGGAGTTCACAGTCCACTATAAAACGCTACCGGGTGCCTTATAAGGACTTTTTCCAAGGGTCGGCGGTGGTGGTATGGACATCGAGGAGATAGTGGAGTCCATACGGAGGCGGCTCGACGAGAAGGACGCGCTCAGGGAAGAGGCCCTGAAGACCAGCCGGGAGATCGTCAGGCTGAGCGGTGATACCGTCAAGGCGCTCCACAGGGGAGAGGTCTCGGCGGCGAGGGCGCGCTTTGCGGAGGCGGGAAAACTCGTTGGAAAGCTAAGGAAAAGGCTGGCCGCCCATCCGGACATATACTACACGGGCTACGTTCAGACGGCCCACCAGGAGTTCGTGGAGGCTGCGCTCCTGCTGAGCTATATCACCGGGGAGCCGTACCCAGGCCCCGCGGAGCTGGGGGTTCCCGAAGCAGACTACGCCCTTGGACTCGGTGATTTCGTTGGGGAACTGAGGAGGTGCTTCCTTCTCAGGCTTTTAGAAAACGATGTTGAATCGGCGGAAAAAACCTACAGGGAGATGGAGAGGATCTACAACGCCCTCATGACGCTTGAGTACCCGAAGGGCCTTGTAAACGTGCGCCAGAAGCAGGATCAGGCGAGACACGTACTTGAGAGAACACTTGAAGACCTCACGCGGGCGAAGCTGAGCAAAAGCCTTGAGGAAAAGCTAAAAGCGGCGGTGGGAGATGGGTGAAGACGTCCTCCGGAAGCTGGCGGAGGTTCAGAAAAGGCTTGCGGAGAGGTTAGTTGAGAGGCCGCTCCCGTTAGAGTCGGTGAAAACGGTGGGGGCGGTGGATGTCTCGTATCGAGAAGAAAGGGCAAGGGCGGCCTTCGTTCTGTGCTCCTTCCCGGACTGCGAGCCCTTGACATCAAGGGTCGTTGAAACCGAGGTTCCGTTCCCATACATCCCCACATACTTCTTCCTTCGGGAGACTAAGCCGGTGCTGCTGGCCATCGGGAGGGAGAGGCCGGACGTTCTTCTCGTTGAGGGGCATGGAAAAGCCCATCCAAGGGGCTACGGCCTGGCCTCCCACGTGGGCCTCGTCCTGGGAATTCCAACCGTAGGGATAGCCAAGAGGCCGCTTAAAGGGGCCCCGCCCGGTTCGTGGGTTAGGGTTGGGAGGGCCTACGTGAGCGTCGGCCATCTCGTTGACCTGGACTCGGCAGTTGCGATAGTTAAGGCTTTAAGCCGGAACGGCTATCCACTACCGCTTAAGCTCGCTGACAGACTCTCTAAGGTGTAGTCCATGGAGAAAGTTGAGCTGCTTATCGAACTCGCCCTCATGGGGGCGGTGGGTGAGGAGAGGAGGGTAACGATAAGGTCCCTCTCCGAGAGGCTTGGCAAGTCGCCACAGAGTGTCCTGAGGCTCCTCTCGCGGCTTGAAGAGGAGGGCCTTCTCAGGCGGCGGGTTTCAGGAAGGAAAACACACGTGGAGCTCACAGAGGGGGCCCTTGAGTACCTTGAGGGCCTGTACGAGAAGCTCGGAAGGGCCCTCTACAACGGCCTCGTCGTTGGCGAAGTGGTCTCGGGCGTGGGGGAGGGTGCCTATTACGTCCGCCTCTACTCAGAGCGCTTTAGGGAGTACCTCGGCTTTGATCCATACCCCGGAACGCTCAACGTCAGGGTTCTCTTCCCCAAGACGATCTTTGACGCCCTCGTCAACCTGAGACCCGTACTCATACCGGGCTTCGTTAAAAAGGGGAGAACCTTCGGGGACGTTAAGGCCTATCCGGTTCTGATACGCGGGATCGAGGGAGCCATCGTCGTCCCGTCGAGGACGCTTCACCCACCGGAGATAGCGGAGGTCATAGCCCCCCTGAACCTGAGGGAGAGGCTCGGCCTGAAGGACGGTGACAGGGTAAGGATCGAGGTGCAGGAAAGGTGAGGACTGAGGTACTCAACGCGTCCGCCGGCGCGGGGTTGCTGTCGCTGGTCGCATTTTTCGCTATCATAAGGTTTCTCCCGGAGTGGACGTCCACGACGACCGTGATGATGATCTTTGCAACCGCTGTACTCGGGGGGATTGGCCTCTCGCTTTCAGTCAAGCGCGAGCTCAGGGCCTCTGGGATTTCCTACCTCACCGGGGTGTCGGTTGCCCTCGTCCTCATCGCAATCCTCCGGTTCTGGAACATCTCACCCTCAACTGTCCTCGTACTCGTGGTGGTCTCCCTCCTGCCCCTGCGCTTTTATCCCCCCTCTGGCCTGCTGGATGCCCTCCTCACCGGTCCGCTCTACTTCTCGGGTCCCCTCACCGTCTTGGGGCTCTTGGCCCCCCTCAAAGTCTTTGAGAGCGTCGCCCTTCCCCTCCTTATCGTGTACGCGGGGTTCATCGGGGGGATAGCCGCCTTCATCTTCTCCGTGGTGCTGCTCCTGGTGGCGATGAGAACAAACCTTAAATAGCCGGGTGATAAGAGTTAGGGGGTGGTACAAATGGTCATGAGGCTCTCCAAGATTTACGGCAAGCAGATCTACAACACTAAGGGCAACTACGTCGGCTACGTTGACGAAGTTCTCATTGACGTGGACACCGGACAGGGAAGGGTCATCGCACTCGCCCTGCCTGGGGGAAAGGTCGGCATACCCTACGAGCGCGTTCTCTCGATAGGGGACATAATCCTCGTCAAGGCCAAGGAGGACTAACGCCGCCTCTCTATTTTGAACCGCGGCTCCTCTATCCACTCCGACTTACAGCGGGGGCACCGGGATGGCACCTTTATCTCGGGCTTAAAGCGAAAGCCACAGTTCCTGCACTCGGCTGGCTTTATCAGGAGCACCTTCCCCTCCTTCTTGAGCGTTCGCTGGATTGCCTTCAGGTCTTCGAGGATCGTCTTAACCGAGCCCTTTCCCCTGAGCCCGAGGGCAAGTGCTAACTCGCTCGGCGAGTAGTCCCTCTCCTCCAAAAGGCTTATTATCTCCTGTCTGCGAGTCCCCATCGGTTTGAGTAGGGGGCCGGATTAAAAAGGTTAAGGGTGGGAAGATGATAGTCGAGAAGGCCGGAGAGGTTCTTGAAGCGCATAGGCTCTGCGATCACTGCTTAGGGAGGCTCTTCGCCCAGCTTGGAAAGGGGACCGACGAGGAGAGGGGGAAAGCCATAAGGTTCGTCCTGAACATGGAGCGCTCGTCTAAAGGTCTGCCTCCCCTGCATGAGCCGGAGGAGTGCGAGCTCTGCGGGAACGTCTTCAACAGGATCCCCGATATTGTGGAGAGGATGTTAGAGGCGTCCGAGGGGGTGGAGTTCGAGACCTTTCTCGTTGGTTCGCGCTTTCCGGAGGAGGTCAGGGAAAGGGAGAGGGCCATCTGGGCTCAGTTCGGCATTGACACTGCCGAGCCCATAAACCGCGAGTTCAACCGCGAGCTGGGAAAGGCCTTTGGCCGGAAAACCGGAAAGGAAGCATCGAGGAGCCCGGACGTCGTTTTCATCGTGGAGCCCTACTCTGGCAAGATCGAGCTCCAGATAAACCCGATCTACGTCTACGGCCGCTATAGAAAGCTCGTCCGCGGGATCCCGCAGACGCCACTACCGGGCTTTAAAGAGAGCGTTGCCTCGATAATCTGCGGGCCCTTTTCAAGGGCCTTCGGTGGAAAGTGCGTCTTCAAGGGCGCCGGCAGGGAGGACGTTGACGTTCGCATGCTCGGCAACGGCAGGCCCTTCATAGTGGAGCTGAAGGGGCCGAGGAGGCGGAAGGTCAACTTAGAGGAGGTAGTTAGGGAGGTGAACGCGGGCGGGAAGGTGGAGATCTTCGGTCTCCGCTTCGTGTCTCCCAAGGAGGCGGAAGAGGTTCTGACCGAAAACCACAGGAAGGAATACCTCGCGCTGGTTTTCGTTGATGAAGGGGTAACCCCTGAGGAAGCAGAGGAGGTCGCCAAAAAGCTTACGGGGATGGAGATACACCAGAGAACCCCGTGGCGCGTTAGAAAGGTGAGGTCCGACAAAGTCAGGGTCAGGAAGGTCTACCGCGCCGAGGCGAGGTGGATAGACGAGAAGCATTTTGAGCTGCGCCTTCTTACGGAGGGCGGCCTCTACATCAAGGAGCTGATCTCCGGCGATAGGGGGAGGACTAAGCCGAGCGTCAGCGAGCTGCTCGGAAAGCGGGCCTGGTGCGAGAGGCTCGACGTGCTTAACGTCCTCGGCGATTAACCCTCTTGTTTGCGTTAGAGTTCTTGAGCTGGTCTTTTGCGTTTTTGAGGGCTCCGCAGTTCGGGCTGGGATGGGTCAGGCTTGATGAGATTGCAATTCAGGGGAGGTTTGGAGTGCCAGGGCTTCCACTCCGAGTCCGGGGGTGAAAGGTTTATAAATGGATGGGCGCAGGCTTTACTGATTGCGGGCCGTCGGTTGGATAAAAAGCGAAAAGGTGAACGCGCGGCCCGGAAGCTCTGCGGTCGAGTCTTAAAAGGGCTGGAAGTTCCCTGTAAACTGCGTCCGTGTAAAAAGGATTTAGAGGTGGTTGGTATGGTTAAGAAAGCGCACAGCTTCAGGAAGAAGACGCGCGGGAAGCTCAGCAAGCACCCGAGGAGGAGGGGTCTGCCCCCACTCACGAGGTTCCTTCAGGGGTTTGAGAAGGGCCAGAGGGTCCACATAGTCATAGAGCCGAGCTACCACAGGGGCATGCCGGATCCGCGGTTCCACGGCAGAACTGGGACCGTCGTCGGCAAGCGCGGCGACGCCTACATCGTCGAGGTGATGGACGGCGGGAAGAGGAAGACCTTCTTCATCCACCCGGTTCACCTCAGGCCCCAGAAGGGATGAGCATGATCGGCAGGAAAAAGCTCGAGGAAAGCTACCTCAGCGTGTCTGAGGCCAAGGAACTCCTTGAGCGCAGAAGGGAGGAGGGGATGGCGGAGAACCCCGAGGAGCCGATGTTCTACGAGGCGAAGATAAGCCTTGAGCACGCCGAGAAGTTCGCAACACTGAAGCCAGAGGAGGCCAGGGAGCTGAAGGAGAAGCTTATGGGACTCTTCGAATGGATAGATGAGAGAACCGCGGCAAAGCTCGTCGACCTCCTCCCGGAGGACTACTTCGATATAAGGGTCATCTTCGCCAAGGAGGCCCACATGCCCACCAAGGAGGAGGCTGAGGAGATCGTGAAGCTTATCGACGGGTACCGGCCGCTGAAGTAGCGGTACCCGTGCCTTTTCTCACAAACTATAAAAACTTGTAGGGAATAGATTCTTGGGGGAGAGAAAATGGACAACTACAGGAGGCACTCCTATCGTGAAAGCATCCAGAAGAAGAGGCACAACAAAGAGTATGAGGAGTACGCTTACGTCTTGGACTACCTTCCTGAGGGCTACACTGACCTTAAAACCGGTAGGAGGACGGGAAAGCCCGTGGCCCAGGTATTGGGGGAGAAGGCCTTCACGCTCCTTGAGGTCACCCCGAAAACGGAGCTGATGCTCTACGAGAGGGTCTTCATCGGCAAGGGGGAGAGGGACAAGGTCCTTATGATAAACAGGAAGATATCCTACGATGAGCTCACTGCAACGGCCAAGGCCGAGCTCCCCTATGTCGTCAAGGAGATCATCAAAAACAACGAGAACCGCTTCGTGAAGTTCTTCAACATAGCGCCGCCGATAACCAACCGCCTCCACAGTCTCGAACTCCTCCCGGGGATCGGAAAGAAGCTCATGTGGGACATCCTTGAGGAGAGGAAGAGGGAACCCTTCGAGAGCTTTGAGGACTTACGCCACAGGGTTAAGGGGCTTCACGACCCGGTCGATATGATAGCGCGCCGCGTAATAGATGAGATCGAGGGGAAGGATCGCTACCGTCTTTTCGTCGGTTCCAGGAGGCTCTTCAGGGAATGAGGGGCAGGCTTTCGTATTTGCTCTCCAAATACTCCCTCACCCCCAACCGCGACCTCGGCCAGAACTTTCTCGTAGTTCCGGATGTGATTGAGCGGAACGTTGAGCGGGCCCGGCTTAACACGGGGGACACCGTTCTCGAAATAGGGCCCGGCTTGGGATTCCTCACCTCTGAGCTTTCAAGGCGGGCCGGGAAGGTCTACGCAATCGAGAAGGACTCCAAAATGGTCGAGATCCTCAGAAGGGAGTACGACTGGGAGAACGTTGAGATAATCCAGGGCGACGCGGTCAGGCTTGAATGGCCGCGGTTCACCAAGATGGTCTCAAACCTGCCGTACCAGGTATCCTCTCCAGTCACCTTCAAGCTCTTGAAGATGGACTTTGAAAGGGCGGTTTTAGTGTATCAGCTTGAGTTCGCCAGGAGAATGGTCGCCAAACCCGGGGACAGGAGCTACTCCCGGCTCTCCCTCATGGTGCAGGCCAGGGCCGATGTGGAGCTCGTCGAGAGGATAGGCAAAGGTGCCTTCTGGCCCAGACCGAAGGTGGACTCGGCCGTTGTCGTGATAGAGCCAAAACCACGTCCCGAGAGGATCGAACTGAATGAAAACCTCGTCAGGGCCCTCTTCCAGCACAGGCTGAGTACCGTTGCCTCGGCCCTCAGGAAGTCCCACCACATGCTCGGCCTTGACAAGAAAGAATTAAAAGCCGTTAGGGAGGCTTTGGGCCGCGTTCCTCACGCGGAAAAGAGGGTCTTCCAGCTCTCTCCCCTCGACGTCCTTGATATCGAGCAATACCTCCTCTCAGAGGGGATTCTAAGGTGATCTCCTCTCCAGTGCCCATGCTGTGACAAAAGCTTTAAATTAAAGCGCCTCTACTAATTGCTGGTGGTGCTCATGATAGAAGTTGGGGAATACGAGATCAAGGAGGGTCTATACTACACCAAAGACCATGAATGGGCCCAGGTTCTTGAGGACGGGACCGTTCTCGTTGGCATAACCGACTACGCCCAGAAGGAGCTCGGCGACCTCGCCTACGTTGAGCTTCCAGAGATCGGGAAAGAGGTCAGCAAGGGGGACGTTCTCTGCGAGATAGAGAGCGTCAAGGCCGTCAGCGAGGTTTACGCCCCGGTGAGCGGTGAGGTCATCGAGGTCAACTCCGAACTCGAAGACAGCCCCGAGTTTCTCAACGAAGACCCCTACGGTAACTGGATAGCCAAGCTTAAACCGAGCAACCTTGAGGATGAGCTTAAGGAGCTCATGGATGCTGAAGCCTACGCCAAGTACCTTGAAAGCCTCTGATCAACTTTTGGAGTGAGCTCGGTCTTTTCTTTTCATCACTCGTCAGATACCCTAGGGGTCGTCATCGCTCACTTTCACCTTGTCCCCTATCTCTTATCAGTTTTGCTGTTTCGGCGCCGGCGGTTGTTTTGTTAGTGCTACTAATGCCCCGCCTCAGTACACGTCCTTTTCGATCACCACGTAGCCGCCCTCAATACTTCCCCTTATTCCCCTGATCCTGAGGTTCTCCTCCGCCTTTTTAAGGATCCCCCTGAAGAGTTCCGCAATTTTATCATCCGAAAAGCTATTAGAGGTCCGTTCGATCCCTATCGTTACGGTGTAGCCTGCTCCCGTTCTCACCGCCCTCACCCACCTCACGCTGATTCCCTTGGAATGGGGGATTTCCCGTATGACCTCCTTCTCTACGATGGAGGGGTTTATCTCTCCCCTTTCAGACTTTATCGCCGAGAGGAACTCCTCTGAAACACCTGCTTCGCTGAGGAGCCTTTCCACCTCTCGCTCAAGCTTTTTCCTGTCTACTTTGGGAACCTGACGCTCCCCACTGAGGAATCTGATTATCCTGCCCCCCTTGGATCTGATGGGGTTCCGGGTGAAGCGGACGAGCGGCACCTGCGGAACGCTCTTAAACGCCGCCCTCTTGATGTAAACCCTCGTCTCGAACCCGAGACTTTTCCTGAGGCTTGAGGCCATCTCCTCAGCGATGTCCCCGGGTTGAACCTTCCCCCTGCTGTAGCCCGAGAGCTGAACGCTGAGGACGAGTATGTTTCTGCCTGTGAAACCCTGCAGCAGCCTCCCGTTGGCTTCCAGTGACTCAACGGCTATATCCCGCCTGCTCCTAAGGGCCCTCAGGGAGTCAAGGATGGCACCCTCCGCCTTCAGCAGGAGTTCGGCCGGGAGCTTGATGTTGAGTGAAAGGTCAACGACCTTCGGTTCCTCCGGGCGGGAAGTTGTGAGCTCTTCTAACGCGGGAAGCTTGAGGTCGCCGTGGAGAAGATCGAGAAGTTCCCATTTGTCCAGCGAATAAACAACCGCGTTTTCAATGATGTCCGGGACTTCGCTGAGGTTTTTCTGAGTCCCGTTCGATATTACCATCAGGGGCCTGTTTCCAGAGGCTACGAGAAAGATCCCCTTTGGTTGAGCATAAGCCCGGGTCTCTGCTTTGGAAGCGGAGGGGATTTTAGCAACCACCTTCATCTTATTGTATCACCGATAGTGTCTACGGCTTGGCCTTAAAAAAACTTTCCGAACTTGGCTTTTGTCCAAATTAGTGGAGAGTTTCAAACGTTCTCCCGTTCACTGGAGTACGTTTTTTGGCAGCTCGCCTGGGGCAAGTTTATTAAACGCCCTCCGGCTACGGTCTATCATGCCCAAGATACTCGTCACCAACGACGATGGGGTTTACTCAAGGGGCATAAGGGCGGCGGTGGAGGCCCTGAGCGAGCTCGGCGATGTCTACGTCGTTGCCCCACTCTTCCAGAGGAGCGCCAGTGGAAGGGCCATGACGCTTCACAGGCCAATCCGGGCGCGGAGGCTCTCCATTCCCGGCGCAAAGGCGGTCTACGGAATAGACGGTACCCCCACCGACAGCGTCATATTCGCGATAGCCCGATTTGGAAGCTTTGAGCTCGCCGTGAGCGGGATAAACCTTGGTGAGAACCTCAGCACGGAGATAACTGTCTCAGGGACTGCCTCAGCCGCCATAGAGGCTGCTACCCACGGCATACCCTCGATGGCAGTGAGCCTTGAGGTGGACTGGAAGAGGACGCTCGGCGACGGGGAGGGGGTTGACTTCTCGGTTTCAGCGCACTTCCTTCGAAGGATAGCCGGGGCGGTGCTCGCGAAGGGCCTTCCCGAGGGCGTTGATATGCTGAACGTGAACGTCCCGAGCGGTGCCACAAGTGAAACCCCGCTGGCCATCACAAGGCTCGCGAGGAAGCGCTACTGCCCGACGGTTGAGGAGAGGATCGATCCAAAGGGCAACCCCTACTACTGGATAGTTGGGCGGCTGGTCAGGAGTTTTGAACCCGGAACGGACGCGTACGCACTCAAAGTTGAGAGAAAAGTGAGCGTGACTCCAGTGAACATTGACATGACTGCGGGGGTTGACTTTGAACTGCTCTGGGATCTCCTTACCTCCTCACTCTGAGTTGGAGGCTCAGAAAAAGCGCGGTCTCCCTCCCCTGCACTTTGGAACCCCTTCGATGTCCCGGTTCCCGGACAGAAAATTTATAACTATTGGGTGGGTATAGTAAGCGGTGATACCATGAAGAGGCTAGCGGTTTTAATGGCCGCTTTCGTTATTTTCGGAGTTTTTGGATTCGCCATGGCCAGCGCTACGACCGTTGCAGTGGACCTCGCCCACGGCGAGAACGCCAAGTACCTCGTCAATCCGCCGACTATAACCGTGAACAATACAACCAAGACCCTTGCCCCGCCGATCATCGAGGGCGTTGGGGATATGAAGTGGGCCTACTTCGGCCCAGAGGGGATGTTCGAGAACGCGAGCATCGAGCACCTCGCCGACACGATAACGGCCGACGCTCTCGCCAACGTGGACGTGCTCATCCTCGGCCAGCCGAGCAGTCCCTTCACACCAGATGAGATCCAGGCCATAAAGAACTGGTTTGCTCAGGGCGGCAAGGTTCTCTGGGTGGCCGCGGACAGTGACTACGGAAGCGGCGTCCAGGTTCAGGACGTTGTCGACGCCGTTCTTGAGCAGTTCGGCTACGGAAACCTCAGGGTCGACCTCTGTTCAGTTGAAGACCCGACGAGCAACGCCGGTGCCGGCTACCGTGTCGTCGGGCACGTGAACCCCGACCCGGACACACCGCTTATGTCCGTTATCGTTAACGACTTCCAGAACGGTGGTAAAGTGCTCTACCACGGGCCCGGTGTCGTTGCCTGGGTGGACGACCAGGGCAACTGGCACAAGCTCACCGCCACTGAGAAGCCCAAGGACACCTACAGGATAGTCGTTACGAGCTCAAACGGTACCATCGTTGAGAACAACGATCCACCTGCCAACGCCTACCTTGCCGGTGACACCGGTGTCTTCCCGCTCCTCGCGGCCCAGATAGTCCAGCTCGACAACGGCAAGCACAGCCTCCTCATCGTCAGCGGTGAGAGCCCCTACGGCGACTACGAGCCCACATGGAGCCCGCTCTACCACGGCGTTAAGCTCGACGGCCCGCAGTTCGTCAACAACCTCCTTCACTGGGCTACGCTGGTCGCCAAGTACGGTGTTCCGAAGAAGCTCTACAGCATCTCCGATCCGACCGGTGACGATCACGGGCCGGGAACCTACACCTACCCAACCGACCCGGTGTTCAACCACACCGGCCTCTTTGACCTGACCGGTGTTGACATATCCAAGATGGGCCCCTACTACGTCTTCCAGTACCACTTCAAGAACCTCGGCGGCAACCCGTGGAACGGGCCGAACGGCTTCAGCCTCCAGATCATCGAGACCTACCTCGATGTAAAGAAGGGCGGCAACACCTCCGCGATAAAGCTCTCCCCCAAGGGGCCGGGAAGCAACGTTAACATCGACCCAGATCACCCGTGGGACGTCGCCTTCAGGATCAGCGGCTGGACCCACAAGCTCATCCTCGCCAACGGAACAGTTCTCGACGACGTTAAGGTCAGCGCAGACCTGAGCACCAACACGATAACGGCCCTCGTGCCGGCCAAGTACATCGGCAACCTGAGCCCAGACGACAGGATAAGCGTCCTCGTCGGCTCTCAAGACGGCTTCGGCATTGACGAGTGGCGCGACGTCCAGGTCAAGGCCGCGCAGTGGAAGATAGGCGGCGGGGATTCGGACGCGATTATAGCCGGTGTTGCCCCGCGCGTTATGGATCTCCTCGTCCCGAGCTGGTTCAAGCCGACCCAGGAGGAGCAGCTCAAGAGCTACGACGCCAACAAAGGCAAGAGGGCCACCGTCGACATGATACCCCTCACAAAGCCCCAGACCACGACCAGCTCAAGCTCCTCAAGCTCTTCGAGCAGTACTTCATCCTCGTCCTCTTCGAGCAGTTCGAGCAGTACTTCTTCGACTTCGAGTTCTTCGAGTAGTAGTACTTCGAGTTCTTCCTCATCAAGCAGTACTTCATCCCCAAGCAGTTCGAGCAGTAGTTCAAGCCCGTCAAGCACTCCTTCGAGCAGTAGCAGCAAGGGCGGCTGGCGCATTTGCGGGCCGGCAGCAATAATAGCCCTCGCAGCACTCCCACTCCTCCTCAGAAAGAGGAAGTGAGGTCTCTGCGGGCTGCCTTTAGGTCTTCTTTATTTTTGGATTCTATCTTCTTTCGTGGCTTTTCCCTCTAACAAAGACCAGGAGATAGGCAAGGGGAGGTTGACCCTTGATGAAGCGGCGCGTAGAAAACTTGAGGAAGGTTTGAATTCTCCTGGAAGGGGGCAACCATGAGACTCACGGTCATTTTCGAGAACCACGCCGGTTACAGGAAGGGGCTCCTCGGCTACCACGGCTTTTCGGTTCTGGTGGAGCACAGCGGAAGGAAGGTTTTAGTCGATACCGGGACCGATGGGAGCGTCCTCCTGCACAACATGGACTCGCTTGGGATCTCCCCCGGAGAAGTAGACGCAATCTTCCTCACCCACGGCCACTACGACCACACCGGCGGCCTCAAGGCCTTTCTCCAAGAGAGAGGAAAAGGCGTGGACGTATACGCCCACCCGGACATCTTCCAGCGCAGGATAGCCCTTGAGCCAAAGCCCAGGGAGATAGGTATTCCCTTCACGAGGGAAGAGCTCGAAGACCTTGGAGCGCGCTTCCACCTGACCCCGAAGCCGATGGAGTTCCTCCCGGGCTTCCTGAGCTCGGGCGAAGTTGAGAGGAGGCACTGGGACAGGGCCGTTGGATACCTAACAAAAAACGGTGAATACGTTAAAGACCCGGTCAGGGACGACGTTGCACTCATCGTTGATCTTGGAGGGGAAGTTGCCGTGATAACGGGCTGCGGCCACAGCGGGATCCTGAACATAGCGGAGCAGGCCATAAGGCTCACTGGGAAGCCTATTGGAGCCCTGATCGGCGGGTTCCACCTCAGAGGTGCCAAGAGGAAGCTATTGGATGGTGCAATTGGGAGGCTAAAGTCCCTAAAGGTCGGAGGGCTCTACGCCGGCCACTGCACGGGGGTCGATGAGTACGCCTACTTAAAGGCCCGCTTCCAAAAAACAGGCCCCCTCCACGTTGGACTCTCCTTAGAACTCTAACGGTGTCCGGGATGAAGCCGAGGCAGTTGCCCCTAAAGTACTCGGGAATCCTCGCCGGCGTAACCTACTGGCTCTTCGTGGCATGGAGCATAAGCCGGAACCGCTGGTTCTCCTTCTTTCACAACGCTCTGAGCGACCTCGGCGACCCTTCAAAGGCCACTTCACCCTGGATATACAACTACGGCCTCATCGTGACGAGCCTCTTTGTGTTCGCCTTCTCGCTCTACCTCATCCTTGAGTCGGAGAACAAGCTCCAGACGGTAGGAGGGGCATACGTGAGCATCTCCGCCCTCTTCTTAGCCCTCATCGGGATTTTCCACGGCGGAACGAGACCGCACGTTTTCGTCTCCACCTACTTCTTCGTCCAGTTCTTCCTCGGAGCAGTCCTCTACGGCCTCGGGAGCGGCAGAAAGGCACTGAGGTACGGCTCCGTCTTAATCTTCCTCCTGGCCCTCTTCGGGACGTTCATAGACTGGCCCTCGGTGGCGCTGATAGAGACCTACGAGATAGCTCTTGTTATGGCTTTCACCCTCCTCGCTGTTCCCAAAAAGTAAAGGACTTTGCCCGTTTCTTTCCACTTTGAAAGGGGCAGGGTTATATGGGTTCACAACCAACACATTACGAGTCACTCGACGAGTTCTTCTCCATTTTTGCCGTTTCGTGGCTGAGAGGTGTGATAAGCATGAAAGCGAAGAGAACGGCAGGCATTGCCCTGCTTTTAAGCGTCGTGATGCTCGGCGCGTTCATTTCGGGCTGTATTGACCAGGGTAACACAACAGGAACGACGTCCCCCTCGGAAACCGGCACTCTAACGGAAACCTCCTCAAAAACGGGGACTTCGACGGCAACGAGGACGGAAACAACGACCCGAACCAGCCCTACAGAGACTCAGACCACAACCCAAACCACAACTGAAACGCCGGACGTGACCGAGAAGAAGATCTTAGAACTCGTTGAAGAGTACGAGAAGGCCATAAGCGATGCCAAGGCCCAGCTCGAAAAGGCCGGCTTCGAGATAAAGGCCGGAGAGCTCTCGAACTGGGACGCGATGGCGAAGGAGCTGAAGAAGAAAGCTGAGAACGAGAAAGACCCTCAACAGAGGACGGCGATGCTCTACGACCTCGCGAGGCTGAGGTACTACGAGCTGCTCAACCTCAGGAGCGCAGTCGGCATAAGCGCGGTTGAAAAGGCCTACTGGGCGAACGCCACCACCGGCGAGCCGATAGAGGCCTTCTACAACATAAGGGGGGACTTCTTCTACGCCGGGGACAGGGAGATAACCAAGATGGACGTTAAAGCCATGGTCGAGAAGATGTACTCCATCACAAAGGGCTACGAGCTTGAGGGCATTGAGATCTACCAGGTCGGAACCGGGAGCATCTTGGCGAGAAGAATCCGGGAAGGCGGGAGAACCGTTGGGGCCGGCTTAGCTGCGATAAAGGTTCATGCCAAAGACGGCATGACAATAAGGACGAACGGAAGCGACTTCGGAGTCCTAAGGCTCGTTGACCCGAACACTGGCGAGACCGTTATGAAGGTTACCCCCGACGAGAAGGGAACCTACACCGTGCCACCGGTAAACACGACACTCTTAGGCATGGCAGACGGTGGGGGCTTCTGCTACAGGCCTCTGCCACTCGACGAGAACTACATGGAGTTGATGCCGATAACGGACGAGTTAACGCTCGACGAGGTTCTCTGCGCCGGCGGCCTCCAGATTGCGCCCTTCGTCTTTGACCCCACAGATGGCGGAACCGGCCCCTACGACCCGGCTCCAATGGAAGACCTCTACCTCATGCCCGGCGAATACACCGTCCAGACCTTCGCCATGAAGGCCGACCTCAAACAGTTAGCTGAACAGCTCGTCAACATAAACGTCAGGATGGGCGGAACGAAGGTTCAGACCAAGAGGGCAACGAAGGCGTTGGATGCGTTCCAGAACGCGGTAACTTCAGGCGAAGCTTCAATGAATACACCGGTGGAGACAACGTGCTCGTGCACGGTAAGCCCGCTTTTGAATGAGGTTTTCAAAGAAACCTTCGGGGGCGAGCCCTTTGACGAGGTTCCTGTCCCGGAGAGCATTAACATAACGGACTTCGGCGCCGGGCCGTTTATCCCGATTCCGGCGGAAGGACTCAAGGACTACTCCGCCAAGGTGAGGGTCTTCGTAATCTCGGACTCAAAGGGCAACGCCAACATCCTGATAGACGAATCCGGAATAAGCGAGGGCGAGAGGTTGGCACCAAGCTACCTGAACAGGGTCTTCATAGAGGTCATCACCGGCAGGAACCCGCAGACGGGGAAGGAAGCGAGGATAGCCGCGGCAAAGGTCCTCAACACCGACGGGACGATAGCGGTACGTGATACGCTACCCCTAAAAGCGTCGAGCGTGAGGCTCACGGTCCTGCCGTCAGGAGGAGGGGAAAAGCTCTCGAACGCTGAACAGGCGAGCGAGCGCTGAAACCACGCGGTATTGACTATTTTTCTTTTCTTCCTTTTCCCCGGGCGGAAGAGATAAAAGGGACTTGAGAGTACTTTAGGCGTCCTTCCATCTTCACGGGGGTGAAGAGGTTGGCTGACCCATTAGCGAGGATACTGACGGTGTTTATGCTGGCACTCCTCATCACTCCCGCATTTGTGCTCGCCGATGAGGAGAATGAGGAGGGAGCGGAGCTCGGGAGTTTGGCCGTCCTTGGAATAACCCTCATATTCGCCGGCACGGCCTACTACGCGCTCACGAAGAGGAGGCTCTTCATCGAGCACAGGAAGGGAGAACCGGGGATAGTCGTCAGACCGGAAAGGCCCTACGTTACCGTCTTCGGCCCGGTTTATCCAATGACCATTCACCACCTCTCAACTGTCGTGGGCACACTGCTCGCGCTGGCACATTTCGCGACCTGCGGGGACTACTCAACCCTCGCTGGCGGGGCGGGCCTCGGAATGGCCATAACGCTAGTCCTGCTGAACATCAGCGGCTTCTACGGGAGGTACATCCACATAAGGATCGAAAGGACGGCAAGAAAGAGTGAGAGGAGGGCTCTAAAGCGCCTCGTCGTGCTCCTGAGACGGTGGAAGGTTTTCCACGTAGCCCTCGTGGTTGTCTTTCTCATCCTGCTGGGAGTCCACCTCGCTACCGTGGGCGACTGATGCTTAAAGGTGCTCCTCCCTCAGCTTTTCCCTCACCTCGTCCCTTATCGGCTTGAGGACCTCTGCGTACTTCTCAAGGGTCTTGAAGAGCCTCTCTACCCTCTCTTTGTATTTTTCGTCTTTTAACTCCTCGCCCTCGAAGACCTCATCAACGTTGTAGAAGAGCACTTGCCCAACGGGAAGCATCCTGTAGTTTAGCATGGCCGTCCTCAGCTCCATTAAAAGCCTCGTCCCGCCGCTCGTGACAGGGGACCCGTTCACTCCATGGATATATAGAGCACTGGTGATACTCGTCATCTCGTGCCCTGTGCGCTCGTCCTCTCAATCCCCCTCGGCTACTTCGGCGTCAGGAAGGTCGTCATGGTCACCGGCGACAGCAAGGATGTCGCCGAGGAGATAGCGAGGCAGATTAGTCTCGACGGCTTCTACGCGGAGCTCCTCCCAGAGGACAATGTGAAGGTCATCGAGGAGCTTGAGAAAGAGGCTCAAGGAAAGGTCGTATTCGTCGGGGACGGCATAAACGACGCTCCGGTGCTCGCGAGGGCCGACGTCGGTGTTGCGATGGGTGCCCTCGGAAGCGACGCTGCCATAGAAACCGCTGATGTGGTCATAATGGACGACAAGCCATCAAAGCTGCTGAGGGGCATAAGGATCGCCCGCAGGATGCAAGGGATAGTGTGGCAGAACATAATCTTTGCCCTTGGCGTTAAGCTAACCTTCATAGGCCTTGGAATCCTCGGCGAAGCGACGATGTGGGAGGCGGTCTTTGCCGACGTAGGCGTCGCCCTCATAGAGGTTTTCAACACGATGATGATTCTGAAGTGATAACATGCTCTACGAGCTTGGCGTCCTTTTGTTTATTCCTCTGTCCATCTACTCGTGGTTTGGAATAAAGAAGGTTTATGAGAAATGGAAGATCTTACCTCCCAGTGTTGCAGGTGCTATATGGATAGGTGATACGATTCACTTTGTCCTTATGCTCTTGGCTTCGCTGATTGGAGAAGAATACCGAAAATACAAAGAGAGCACTCCGAGGTATTTGGAATGTACAAAAAGGGTTCTGTTTAGCCCAGTAGTGTTAGATGCATTTGAGCTTCCTTTTGGTTTTTATGGAATCAAAACCCTTATATATGACCACAATATTACTGTATATTACTGGAATATTTGGGTGATCCTATGTGTGATGATACCCGATGCAAGCCGCCAGAAAATGCTCCTCCAAAATGGCTTCAACTTCGTAATTTTGTTAAAGCCCTCCGGTTCCAGACCAGATGGCTAATCATTGAGTGCATTGGTGAGGGTACTAAAAGTACAAGAGAAATTCATGAGTACCTGGCTAAAAAAGGAGAGCAATTAACGAAATCTGGACTGTACTATCATCTCTCTGAACTTAAAAATGCAGGTATTATAGAGGTTGCCGGGTATATAGAAGAAGGTGGCGGAGCTCCAGAGAAGATATGGAAACTTAAGACTAAGAAAATCATAATAAATTTAATAGAGGAAGAGGAGGATTAAAATGAACACTACTGCAATCGCTATCAATGGTATAGCTATTGTCAGTTTTTTGATTGCATTTTTCAATGACAAGGAGAAGGCGAAAAAATCGCTTAAAATAGCAGGGAAGTCATTTGTTAGAATGTTCCCTATGGTGCTCACAATTATACTCATTATTGGTTTGCTTCTTGGATTCGTGCCACCTCATCAGATATCAAAATTCATAGGTGAGCAGTCTGGGATCGGTGGCGTGCTTCTCATTGGAGCATTAGGTGCGCTCATGCATATTCCTGCTTTGCTATCATTTCCGTTAGCGGCTTCACTCCTTGAAAGCGGGGCATCGGTTACTGCGGTTGCCGCGTTCATCACAACATTAACCATGATTGGGATGGTTACATTACCGCTGGAAATAAAAGAACTTGGAAAGAAGATGGCACTTCTCCGGAACGGGATAAGTTTTGTCATAGCCATTATAATTGCACTCATTATGGGGGCGATATTATGACGGGGAATTCAAAACAAAAAAAGGAGGAAAAAGCAAAAAAGGAAATGGTACGTGATTTAGTTATATTTGGAATAACTTTGGCTGCTACACTAATTCTTTTAATGGAATTTCCAGATAGAAGAGGGGCAGTAATCAGCACCTCATGGAATTTTTTTCTTGAAATGATTTTAATACTTCCAGCAGTTATGGTTTTGCTGGGCCTCTTTGCAGTCTTTGTACCAAAAGAGGCCGTGGTAAAATACCTTGGAAAAACATCTGGGATAAAGGGTATTTTCCTTGCTATACTCCTCGGTGCGTTACCAACCGGCCCATTATATGTTGCCTTCCCAATAGCGGCAGCATTGCTCAAAAAAGGCGCAAAGATATCCAACATAATTCTTTTCCTTTCAGCATGGGCATGCATAAAAATACCACAGGAAATGGTAGAGCTACAATTCTTAGGGCTGCGCTTTATGCTAGCAAGGCTTATTCTAACAGTTATTTTTGTGATTATTATGGCATTCATTATAGAATGGATAATGGAATGGGATGATACCGGAGGTGTGAAAAATGCAGTTTGATCGCATATTAGCATTCGCGCAAGTTCTGACGTTTGGCGTTACTGCCGTTACATCAATACCATTATTTGTTTCATATATTAGGAATGCAAACATCATGAACCCCATCTTTGTCCATCTACACGTATGGTTTGGACTTGGTTTTACAACTGTAGCACTTATCAAAGTATCTGAAAGAAAAAGATTAATATTGAATCAGTTAGGGTTTAAAATACGAAAAAATAAAAGAGTCTGAACATGCCATCAACCGCTTATTTTCTTTTTCTCCCGTTATCCCGTTCATCCATTGGTGTAAGCTTGAGGAACCTCCTTGAGGTTCATCTGGTGAGTGTTGGGGAACGAATTATAATTAGTCTTCACATAATATTCAGAAGAAGTTTAAAAGCACAACATGTTAATTTTGACGTGAGGAACCTTCTGTGAAGGGGGAGGGTACTCGACGATAAAGCCCCGGCGGCTTCTCTTCGTCTCCTTAATGACTGTCTTCGCGCTTCTGGCATACCTGCCCCTTATGAATATCTGGATTGGGGTGAACGTCCCGGTGGCGCTGGCCATGTCATTGGCTGGCACTGTTCTATTTCTGAAGGCGGTTTATAACGGCCTCAGGAAGTGGCATTAATTCTGGCAATTTTTGGTTGTGGATTTTTCCATCTTGTGAATAACAAGCCTATTATTGTTTCCAACTAAGTAAAAACTGACAAAGGAAAAGGTGATTCAAAATGAACAGTGAGATGAATGAAATGGAAAAAGGTGGAATGAAAGGCATGCACGGAATGAGGGGCAAAGGAAAGATGAAGGGCGGCTGCAAGGGCCACGGTAAGGGCATGAAGGGCATGGGCGGAAAGCACAGCCAGGGTATGGAAAAAAACAGAGGAGCCCCAGAAGGAGTACGCCTACGTCCGGGAGGTCGAGACCGGCTTCGACGAGACGGTGGCAAGGATCAAGGAGGAGCTGAAGAAGGAAGGCTTTGGCGTCCTCAGCGAGGTAAGGGTTGACAGTCTCTTCAAGGAGAAGCTCGGCCTTGAGATGGAGCCCTACGTTATCTTAGGCGCCTGCAACCCGAGCTACTCGAGCGAGCTGATCGGCATAGATATCAACAGCGGCACTTTTCTGCCCTGCAACCTCGTGGTCTACGCCAAGGAAGGTAAGACCTACGTGAGCCTTCTGCTCCCGACGATGGCCATGAGCATAACTGGGAACGACGGGCTCCTCGGAGTTGCAGAAAAGGTCGAGGAGATACTGAAGGGCGTCGTTGGTAGGGTTTGATTTTCTTTTTAGAACATTAATTTGGGTTGAAATCAGAAACAAGATGGAGGTGTGAGATGTGAAAGAGGAGGAGAATGATGAAAAGATTCACGCTAACCACGAAGCAATGGAGCATGAGATGCATGAAAGGAATGCCCACGAAGAGCACGCCGGACACGAGCATGCTGGACATAACCATGAAAGCCACGAAGGACACAGACACTCCCACGCCGAGCATCACAGGATGATGAGGGAGGACTTCAGGAAGAGGTTCATCGTTTCTTCGATACTCACAAGTCCGATACTTATCTTGTCCCCTCTAATTCAGAGGTTCCTCGGCTTTGAACTGACCTTCTCAGGTGACCACTACGTTCTCTTCGGGCTCTCGGCGGTTGTCTACTTCTACGGCGGCTGGCCCTTCATGAAGGGCATGGGGGACGAGCTTAGAAAGAGAGCCCCGGGGATGATGACGCTAATTGCACTCGCAATAACCGTTGCCTTCTTCTACAGCGCCGCGGTAACCTTTGGCCTTCCTGGCAAGACCTTCTACTGGGAGCTGGCGACTCTTATCGACATCATGCTCATCGGGCACTACATCGAGATGCGCTCCGTCCTCGGTGCCTCGCGGGCACTTGAGGAGCTGATAAAGCTCATGCCTACCGAAGCTCACCTCGTAACGCCCGAGGGGATCAGGGACGTCCCGGTCAGCGAGCTGAGGAAAGGAGATATGGTCCTCGTCAAGCCGGGCGAGAAGATGCCCTCCGACGGCGTCATCGTCGAGGGAGAAACGAGTGTAAACGAGGCGATGCTCACAGGGGAGTCCAAACCGGTCTACAAAAAGCCCGGAGGGGGCGTCATAGGCGGCTCCATAAACCTTGAGGGCGCGATAAAGGTAAGGATAGAGAAGACGGGAAAGGACACCTACCTCATGCAGGTGATTAAGCTTGTAAAGCAGGCCCAGGAGACCCGCTCGAAGACGCAGGATTTGGCAAACAGGGCCTCCTTCTACCTCACGCTCATAGCCATAACCGCTGGAAGTATAACCCTCGGCACGTGGCTCTACCTCGACAGGCCCTTCGTCTTCGCCCTGGAGAGAATGGTGACGGTGATGGTCATAACGTGCCCGCACGCGCTTGGACTGGCGGTTCCGCTCGTTGTCTCGGTCTCGACCTCGACCTCCGCAAAGAAGGGAATCCTCATCAGGGACAGGGAGGCCTTTGAAAGGGCTAAGGACATGCAGGTGGTTGTCTTCGACAAGACCGGGACGCTCACCGAGGGGAAGTTCGAGGTCACCGATGTGATCCCGCTGGACGAGCTCGGCGAGGAGGAAATCCTGAAATATGTCGCAGCCCTCGAAGGACAGTCCAGCCACCCGATAGCCCATGGAATAGTCGAGAAGGCTAAGGAACTCGGCCTTGAGCCCTACGGCGTCAGTGAGTCGAAGGTTCTCCCCGGCAGGGGCGTGTGGGGGGTTATCAACGGCAGAGAGGTTCTCGTTGTAAGCCCCGGCTTCCTGAAAGAGAACGGGCTCTGGAGGAAGAACGAGAGCGTCGAGAAGGTTCTGGAGCAGGGCAAGACGGTGGTCTTCCTGGTAATCGACGGGAAGCTCGTCGGTGCGCTCGCTCTGGCGGACAGGATAAGGCCCGAGTCGAGGGGAGCAGTTGAAAAGCTCCACACGATGGGTATAAAGGCCTACATGCTCACCGGGGACAACGTCAAGGTCTCTAAGTGGGTTGCTGGGGAGCTCGGCCTCGATGGCTTCTTCGCCGAAGTCCTGCCCCACCAGAAGTCGGAGAAGGTGAAGGAACTCCAGGATGAGGGCTTCATTGTTGCGATGGTTGGCGACGGCATAAACGACGCCCCTGCTTTAATCCAGGCCGACGTGGGAATAGCCATTGGAGCGGGAACGGACGTAGCTATAGAGAGCGCGGACGTAATCCTCGTCAGGAACGACCCGGGGGACGTCATAACGGCGGTACACCTTGCGAGGGCCACATACAAGAAGATGGTGCAGAATTTGGCATGGGCGACAGGCTACAACACCTTTGCAATCCCCTTAGCGGCGGGAGTGCTCTACAGCTATGGAATCCTTCTCAGCCCCGCACTGGGAGCGTTGCTGATGAGCATGAGCACAGTGATAGTGGCCATAAACGCGAGGTTTTTGAGGGCCTGAGAGGTTACACCCCTCGGCCTTTGGGCTCTTTTTGAAGTTCCTGGAAGTCTCCCATGTCAAAGACCAGGTATCCCTCCCCCCTCAGCTTCTCCTTGCCCTCGACGTGCCTTGCGATAAGCCCGTGATGCCTCTTTTCCCCCGTAATGTTGACCATCTCGCTCTTCTCCTTCAGCTTCCTCAGAACCCTGAGGGCCTCTCTGCGGGAGAGCTCTTTCCATTTTGCCTCAAAGAAACCGGCCTCGTTAGTTAAGCTGTTCACTGCCACAAGGTCTATCTCCTCCCCCTTGTCCCACCACCGTCCTATCTTCGTGAACCTGAACGGCAGCCTACCCTCTGCGTTAAGCGTTATCAGAAACTCCCTGGCAACCCTCTCAAAGACCTCGCCAAGGTATACGTTGAAGTCCCTTCTGAGATCATCAAAGCTTATCGCGCCGATCTCAATGTCGTCCCTGTAGGGGTACACGAAGCGGAGCCAGAAGCGGTAGTAGAAGTCTTTAACCCTGTAAACCCCGAACCTCTTTCTCTGCCTCACCGTCACCGGAAACTCCTTGTAAACGAGGTCGAGTGTTTCGAGGGTCTTCAGGTACTTCGGCAGGTTGGTCACCGCGACTTTCGTCTCGTTGGCTATCTCTGTGAGTTTTGTCTTTCCCTCGTTTATTGCCCTGAGTATGTTGAGGTACGTCACCGGCTCCCTCAGCTCGTCTTTCAGGAGTCTCTCGGCGTCTTCGTAGAGGATACTCACCCTGCTGTAAAAGTTGCGCTCTATGTTCTCCTCGACGCTCATGGAGTCGCCGAAGTACTGGAGGTACGCAGGGATGCCGTCTATGGTTCCATAGACCTTCACAAGGTCCTCCCAGGAGTAGCGGGGAAACGCCTCCCGAAGGTGGAAAAATCTGAGTGTGGAAAGCTTAATCTGCGCCGTCCTCCTCCCGTATAGGGGGTTCTTGTAGCTCATCAGGCTCTCCATCGTGGATATCGAGGAACCCATAAGGATCAGCACGATTCTGGAGTCCATGAGTATTTCGTCCCAGATGTACTGAAAAGTGGAGGGGATGGACTTGTTCTCCTCGACCCAGTAGGGGAACTCATCTATAACAAAGATCAGCTTCCTGAACTTCCTAACCTCTTCAAAGAACTCCTCCAGGTTTCGGGCCTCGATGAAGACGTTGAACTTCCTGTTGAAGCTCCTGAGCAGGCGGTCGAGCTCAAGCTCCATCGGCTCCTTCCTTGCTAAGAAATAAAAGCTCTGCCTCCCCTTTATGAACTGCTTCACAAGCTCCGTTTTCCCAATCCGCCTTCGCCCGTAGATGAGCACTAAATGGGCCCTGTCTTGGGCGTAGAGTTCCTCAAGGGCCCTGAGTTCGGGTTCACGGTCGATGAACTTTAGTATCATGATATTAAATATCATGTTATTAAATTTAAGCGTTTCGGAGGCCCATGCGCAGACTAACATTAATCCCTTGCGGGGCTGCACCAGCAGATATGAAGTCTTTCCCGTTATTTGCTTTATACTGTGTAAAAATCTTCCTCATGTCCTCAATCACGGCCCCGAAGGAGTCGAACAAATCACGACATTTCCATCTTTTCATCCCTGAAAAAACCGGCCTTTTTGGTTGCCAATCTGGGAATAATAAGCCTATTATCTCCCCCGGCTAATTCAAACATGAAGCGAATAAAGAGGTGACGCGGAATGGAGTTGAAGTCTCTCTTCATAGGACTCCTGATAGGGGCTCTCATAGCGGTCCCATTGGGAATGGCACAGGGAGGAGGGTTTGATATAGCCAAGAAAACCGGCCCGCGCTGGGGTTTTGGTCCGAGGGTAATGATGGGCCACGGCATGATGAACGAGCACGAAGAAATGGAGGATCACATGGCGAGCGGCAACTTCACAGAAATCCACGGGGGGATGGAGGCTGAGATGGAGGAGCACACCGCCGGAAACCGGGAGTGGATGAGGGAAATGCACGAGGTCTGTGAGAGGTACATGGGAATCGAAGAAGGGGAGAAGTGACGGAACTCAGTGGACGCTTCCTTCCCTTTCTCCCTTCAGCTTGAACTTTTCTATATTCTCCCTCGTCCTCTTGAACTCCCTCAGGCAGGTTGAACAGCAGAAGAAGTAGACCCTGTTGCGGTACTTGTAGACTATCGGCTCGCCGACAATCTCTTTTCCACAGTAGTCACATTTGAAGGGCACCTTGACCTTGGGTGGGCTCTTCCTCTCGACGGTCTCAAGGATGGGCATTACCTCGATGACCTCGAAGCCGGCCCCCTCTATAACCTTTCTGAGCTCCTCCATGCTTTCAACGGCCACCTTGATGAGGTACTTCCTGCTTGTGAAGCGGTTTACCTCGATTATCTCCTCGAACTCCTCCATCTTCTCGGGCTCTTCCGTTCTCACGATGAGCGCGACGATGTTGTGGGCCCGCAGAAGCTCGGGGTTGAGCTTTACAGTGAACCCCTGGATTATCCCCTCCTTTTGAAGCTTTTCCAGCCGGGACTTGGCAGTTGGCCTGCTCACACCGAGTCTCTCGGCCAGTTCGGAGATGCTCAGCCGTGAGTTGTCCATGAGGAGGTAAATGAGCTTCAGGTCGAGTTCGTCTATCCTCACGTCTATCCCCCCTTAGGGTCTCGCCGGGGGCATAAAAACGCTCCGGTTTTAATTTTCAGATTGAAAAATACAGCCCCAATAAACTTTGCAATGCTGAAGACTGAAATCCAAAAGGTACGAATCAGTTACATAGGGCACTCTTGGCGTTACAGAAGGTCAGAGTTGGGCTTTTCCAAATTAAATTGAGAAGAGAGAAGGCCATTCACTCAAGCTTCTTGTGGCAGAACCACCAGTCGTAGCACTCGATCTCGCCCTTGGCCTTCGCTTCCTCGCGCTCCTTGATCTGGTCGACGGTTCCGGCGGGCGGGACTATAACGCGGTCGCCGATGAGCTCGTTGTTGGGCCACTTGTGCGGGAGCGCAACGCCCTTCTCTGTGCTTATCTTGAGGGCCTTCACAAGGCGGAGTATCTCGTCCCAGTCCCTTCCGACCTCGGCCGGGTAGTAGACGATTGCCCTTATGGTGCCGGTGTTGTCAACGACGAAGACAGCCCTTGCGGTTATCGTTGCTCCGCTGGGTATCATGCCGAGCTTATCGGCGAGGTCGCCGCGGTCGTCCGCGATTATCGGGAAGGTTATCTCCTCCCCAAGGTTCTCCTTTATCCACTCTGCCCACTTGAGGTGGCTGAAGACCTGGTCAACGCTCAGCCCAATCGGCTCGACGCCGAGCTCCCTGAACTGGTCGACCCTCTTTTGGAGGGCGTAGAACTCGGTCGTGCAGACCGGCGTGAAGTCTGCCGGGTGGCTGAACAGCAGGAACCACTTGCCCTGCTCGGTGAAGTGCTCCGGCAGCTTTATCCTTCCAAAGGTCGTGTTGACCTCGACTTCCGGGAACTTTTCTCCTATAACTACCATCTTCCATCACCTCATCTTTTGGTGTGTTTTCTTCACTATAAACCATATTGGTTCGAATATATAAAGCTTTCGGTTCGTCTAACATCGAATATGAAGGGATATCAAAATGTGGGTTAGCAGTATGATCTCTAAGATTCTTAGATGACTCACTGAGACGGCTTTTCAACGTGGCCGGGAATTCCATATATGGAACAAAATCTTAAGTAATCCGGAACAAAACTATCGGCGGTGATGAGATGGAGGACGAGAAATACATGCGCCTCGCTTTAGAGCTCGCGAAGAAGGGGGAGGGCTGGGTGAATCCCAACCCGATGGTTGGGGCTGTAATAGTCAAGGACGGCGAGATAATAGGTACCGGCTGGCACAGGAAGTTCGGGGAAAAGCACGCCGAAGTGAACGCTATAGAGGACGCCAAGGCCAAGGGCTACGATGTTAAAGGCGCCACGATGTACGTAACCCTCGAACCCTGCTCCCACTGGGGGAAGCAACCACCATGTGCCGACAGGATAATAGCCGAGGGCTTTAAGCGGGTCGTCGTTGCGATGAAAGACCCGAACCCTCTCGTGGCCGGGCAGGGGATAGAAAAGATGAGGAAGGCTGGAATAGAGGTGGAAGTCGGCCTCCTTGAAGATGAAGCGAGAAAGGTCAACGAGATTTTCATAAAATACATAACGACCAAGATGCCCTTTGTGGCCATCAAGCTTGCCCTGACTCTGGACGGATTCATAGCGACCGAAAGCGGTTCTTCTCAGTGGATAACCGGCGAGAAAGCCCGTGAAAGGGTTCAGGAGCTGAGGAGAAGGCACATGGCCATAATGGTGGGTTCCGGAACCGTCTTAGCCGACAATCCAAGGCTGAACTGCAGGCTTGAGAACTGCCCGCCGAAGGTCAAGGCGATCCTCGACCGCTCCGGCAGGATAGCAGACGAGGTGAGGAATGGAAGGAAGTTCAAGCTATTTGAGGACGGCAGGGTTATTTTCTTCACTGAAAGGCCGGAGAAGTTCGAGGGTATAGCGGAGGCCTACCCGATAACGAAGCCGGAGGGGATCCTGAGGAAGCTCGGCGAACTCGGCATAGACAGCGTTCTGATAGAGGGCGGCAGGATAGCCTGCCAGTTTTTAAGCCACGCCGACAAGTTCTACCTCTTCTACGGCCCGAAGCTCTTTGGGAGGGGAATTAAACCCTTCGAGTGTCTGAAGGTTGGGGAAGCGAACGAAGCTCCCCTTTTGAGGATAGAGTCAATAGAGAGGCTCGGAGAGAGCTTTTTGGTTACGGCTTACCCGGGTGGTGGGGATGTTCAGCGGGATAGTTGAGGCAACTGGCAAAGCCCGTTATTCAGCGGGAAAGCTCTACGTGGAGGTTCCATTCGAAGTCAGGCCCGGCGACAGCGTCGCGGTAAACGGTGCTTGCTTAACCGTTGTGAGCTTTGACGGGAGAAGGGCGACCTTCGACGTTGGGGAAGAAACGCTGAGGAGGACGAACCTGAGGGAAGCGAAGGTTGTGAATCTTGAAAGGGCCCTGAGAGTGGGTGACAGACTCGATGGGCATATCGTAACCGGGCACGTGGACGGGACGATTCGCTTTATAGCGAAGAGGACGAGCGGGAACACGACGTGGATGGCCTTCCAGATGCCACCCGAGAAGTGGGGAGTGACAGAGAAGGGTTCAATAGCTTTAAACGGCATCTCGCTTACGGTGGCGAAGGTCGAGGGAAACCGCTTCTGGATTCAGGTGATTCCCTACACACTGGAGAAGACGAACCTCGGCCTCCTGAGACCCGGCGAGAGGGTGAACTACGAGATAGACATAATAGCGAGGTACGTGAGGAGAATCCTCTCCACTTAATTCCAGTTTTGGAACAAATTTTTAAAAGATGTGGAACAAAATTGTTCCAGGGGAATGAAAGATGAACTGGGACTCAATAAGAAACGCTATCCTTGACGGAAAGCCGGTTGTTCTCATTGACGATAGAAGAGAATTTGAGGCCGATTTGGTTTACCCGGCCGAGATAGCCTCGCCTGAGGTTGTAAACTTCATGCTCTCCATGAAGGGCCTCCTCTGCCTCACGATGGACATGGACGAGGCCCTGAAAAGGGGCTTCTTTCTTCTGCCGAGCAAGGAAGGGGAGACTAACTTTTTGATCCCCGTTGACTACAGGGAGAACTTCACGGGCATAACCTCTGAGGAGAGGGCTTTAACAGCTCGAAAAATCGCCGAAGGCCTCTCGGTTGAGCACTTCAGGTATCCCGGCCACCTCCACCTTCTCGGCGGAGTAGGCCTGAACAGGCGGAGAGGGCATACGGAGGGCTCACTTGAGCTGATGGAAATCCTCGGCTTCAAGAGATACGCCCTCATAGTCGAGATACTGGACGAAAGAGGGGACTCCCACAACAGGGAATACGCGCTAAAGCTCGCGGAGGAGCATGGTTTGCCGGTCGTCAACATCGACGACGTCTGGAAGGAGTTCGTAAAGCGGAAACAGCTGATTAAGGTTTACGCCAACGCGAGGTTGCCGACGCGCTACGGCGAGTTCAGGATAATAGCCTTCCACAACGAGCTGGACTTCAAGGAGCACGCGGCGATAGTCAGGGAACCCTACGGGGAAGTCCCGCTCGTAAGAATTCACTCCAAGTGTTTAACGGGCGATACCCTTGCCTCGCTCAAGTGCGACTGTGGAAGCCAGCTGGCCAACTCGCTGAGGATGATAGCCCAGGAAGGTGGCATACTCCTCTACATGGATCAGGAGGGGAGGGGAATAGGCCTGAAGGAGAAGATAAAGGCCTACGAGCTTCAGGACAAGGGCTTGGACACGGTTGAAGCCAACGAGGCTTTGGGGCATAAGGCCGACGAGAGAACCTACGAGAGTGCCTTCCAGATGCTCAGGGCATTGGGCGTTTCTAAGGTCAGGCTCATAACCAACAACCCGGCAAAGGCCAGGGCCTTAGAGGAGCTGGGGATTGAAGTTGTGGAGGTGGTCCCGGCCCCTCCGGAGGTTACAGAATACAACAGAGCCTACCTGAAGGTGAAGGAGGAGAAGCTCGGCCACAGGCTCCCGGTGAAGGTTTGAATAATTATATATTTCGACAATTAGGTAATTAAACAATTGCAGAAATGGTGATGAAAATGGAGGTTAGAACCTTTGAGGGCGGTTTTGACGGAAAGGGGTTAAGGATGGCGGTTGTCGTGGGGCGCTTCAACGACCTCTTAACCGGCGAAATGCTTGAAGGGGCGTTGGACTGCTTCAGGAGGCACAGCGTCGATGCAGTTGACGTCGTAAAAGTTCCAGGTTCCTTTGAGATACCGCTCGTTGCCAAAAAGCTCGCCGAGAGCGGAAGGTACAATGCGGTTTTAGCGCTTGGAGCCGTCGTCAGGGGAGAAACGAAGCACTTCGACCTCGTTGCCAACGAAGTTGCAAAGGGCGTTGCAAACGTCTCCCTCCAGACCGGCGTCCCGGTAATCTTCGGGGTTATAACGGCTGAAGACGAACTCCAGGGCCTCAACAGGGCGGGGGTAAAGAGCAACAAGGGCTTCGAGTACGCCATGGCGGCGCTTGAGATGGCTAACCTGATGAGGGAGCTGAAGGGCTGAGCTTTCCTTTTCCCTTTGCTGAGGCAAGTAGCCTTCTCTTCTGCTTTATGATGCTCTCCCAGCTAAGAAAGTGTTAAAGAGGACAAACCGGATTCACAATGAGGTGATAGCATGGTAGCCCCTGATAAGCCGCTGCCCTACGTTGGTGTAACACCCATCCAGATCGTCACGGCAGTTGTAATCCTGGTCGTCGGCTGGATCGTTGCGAAGGTGCTGACAGCCTCGTTTAAGCGCGGGCTGAAGAAAACAAAGCTCCCAGAGCTCGTCGTGGAGTTCCTCACCAGGTTTTTCAGCGCCCTACTGTACGTGGCGGTGATACTGCTCGCGGTCAGGGCATTGGGAATAGGCGTTGGCTCGGTCGTCGTGGGCCTCTCGGCGGTGATAGGTCTCATCTTAGGCTTCGGGATGCAGGACACGCTGACCAATTTAGCTGCTGGTGTGTGGATAGCCGCGCTGAGGCCCTTTAACCTCGGGGACGTTGTCACGATAAACGGCCACACTGGAAAAGTAAGGTCTATCGGGCTCATGGGTACCGAACTCCTAACAGCTGATAACGTCCTTATCACGATACCCAACAAGCTCGTCTGGGGCAGCCCGATAGTCAACTACACGAGGATGCCGACCAGAAGGGTAAGTGTTGACGTTGGAATCGCCTACGGAACGGACCTCGAAAGGGCCATGAAGCTGGCGGTGGAACTCATGAAAAACCACCCCAAAGTCCTCAATGAGCCGGAACCGAGCGTCGTTGTGACAGCTTTGGCAGACTCGTCGATAAACCTCCAGCTGAGGGCGTGGGCGAAGACAGAGGACTACTGGGCCATCAAGGGCGACCTGACGAGGGGAATCTACGAGCTCTACACCAGGGAGGGCATAGAGATACCCTTCCCGCAGATGGACGTGCACGTGAAGGAGATGCCGGGGTGAGGGGCAACTGCTCAACCCCTACCCATTATTCCGATCAGTCTCCTCCCGAGTTCGAGGTGGAAGGTGAAGTCCCTGTAAAGGCCTTCGTCCCGGATTATGAGCTTGAGCTCGTTCAGCCGGGTCTTCCCCCCGAACTCACCGTAAACCGTCGTCCCGTTTATGTCAATGAGGCCGAAAACGGCGGCGAGGTTGAAGAGGAGCGTTCTCAACTGATATGCCGTTACCTCATGGCGCCCGAGCGCTGCCCTCGGGTACTCAAAGAGGAAGTACTCCAGGCCCTCCATCCTCGCCACGTCGGTTACGGCAAGATCCGCCGTCAGAAAGACCACCAGGGCCGGGCTCATCTCGTCGTAGTGCTTGAGCGTCTTGACTATTATCTCGTCGTTGTTGTGCCCCTCCCCGTAGCTCTCCGCTAAGACTATCCTGTCCTTCAGTGCCTCGAACTCCTTCAGGGCTATGTAGGCAGCTTTCCTGCTCTTCTTAGTCCTCCTATTGTTGAGCTCCCGCAGGAGGTGGCCGTTCTCAACGATGTTCATCAGCTCGTGGAGGAACTGGGCCCTGTACTTGTAGTTCATGGCGCCCTCTATCTCGTTCTTAACTGCCTCGGCAACGACTATCGGGTAGCCCCTGAGGGGCTTGTAGGAGGAGATGAAGCGGTGGTAAAAGAGGTTGGTATCTGGGGCGAAGGCCACACCCTTCTTCAGGAGTTTGTACATTTCGAGGGCCCTCTCGAAGTCCTCTATGTTCTCGTAGGGGATTATCCCGGAGGATATGAAGGTCTCGTAGAAGTCCGGGTACGAGGGCAGCTCAGGATGCCGCGACCGAAAGTCCCCCCTCCTGGCGAGGACTTCAACGGTATAGCCCCTCCGGGAGGGAAAGGCCCTGAGCAGGGTTGTTCCGTAGAGGGGGAAGGAAACGGTTATACCGTAGTCCTGGAGGAGGTTTATGAGTATCTGAAGCTCAGGCTTTTCGATCACCACTGACCTCTCCATTGCCACCACCTAAGAAGTTCTTCAGCACCTGCAGATGCTTGGGAAGCATCATATAGGGCCTGTTGGGGAAGGCCACGTCGAGGAGCGCCATGTAGAGAACCTTCTTAGTGTTGGCCTTTCTGCCCTGGATTATCGCGGCAGCGACGAGGGCCTTCCTCCCGGAGGTCATGTTTATAACGACCTCCTCGCCGTTTATCTCTCTGAAGAGCTCGGTGAAGACCCTCTCCGCGCCCGCGAAGTCGTCGTCCTCGATCACTCTCGTCTCAACCTCGGGGGAGAAGGAGAACGCCTCAGATATGGCTCTGATTGCCGCGATCACCTTGGGGAGGCTCTTTGAGTACCTCCTCTCCGTAACGACAACGACCTTTCTCGGCTTTCCATCCCTCATGAGGGAGGCGTAGTAAGTGTTCACGAGGGCCCAGGGGGTCCTTCCAAGCAGGGCAACGTGGATCATGCTACCACCTACTCCACCATTATCAGCCCGTAGAGGACGCTCTCGGAGAAGTCTATATCCACGAGGGAGCTCAGCTCTATTCCCACGGCGTCAACGCTCGGCCTCACCTTTTCCGGCATCCTGCATGCTTGACCGCGCTCGAAGGGGCAGTCGTCGCAGAGGTTGCAGCTGCCCGGGAAGAGGGCCATGGCGTAGAGCTTGCCCTCCCTGAAAAGTTCGGCTTCCCTCCTGAGAAGCCAGAGGAGAACCTTCCGCTTTTCCTCCTCAAAGTCATCCATGTTTATTGAGAACTTCACGAGTAGGGCCTTCCTAAAGCTCCCGACCCAATCCTTAGCTTCCCTCCAGTCCGGGGCGTGGGGAGGGCATGAAGGCCTTTTACCATACATGGGGCAGGCACGGCACTTCCAGACCGGCCTCGGCGAAACCACTATGCTCGAAGCGTCAACCTCTTTCTCCCACAGGACTTCCATCGGGCATCAATAAAAAGAGGGAGGAAATCCTTAAAAATCAATCCATCAGCCTGCCGCCGTTGACGTCAACGAGTTCTCCCGTGACGTGGTCGTTTTCGAGGAGGAAGATTACGGCGTGGGCTATCTCCTCTGGCTTGGCTATCTCCCCCGTCAGGGAGAGCTTCCTCAGTTTCTCCTTTATCTCCGGGCTTATCAGGCCGGTGTCAACTGGGCCCGGAGCAACGGCGTTGACGAGTACGTCAGGAGCGAGGTGCCTTGCGAGGTTGAAGGTGAGCGCTATTAAGCCCCCCTTCGATGCCGCGTAGTGCGGGCCAACAGTTCCACCGTCCTTGCCGGCTATGGAGGCTATGTTCACTATCTTACCCTTTTTCATGTACTTGAGGACTTCCTGCGTCACTATGAAGGCCCCCTTGAGGTTTACAGCCAAAACGGCGTCCCAATCCTCGTCGGTGACCTCCATCGGCTTCAGGGCCTTTCCTAAGATGCCGGCGTTGTTCACGAGTACGTCTATCCTGCCAAAGCGCTCGATTATCTTCTCCACCATCGCCCTGACTTCCTCCCTCCTGCTGACGTCCGCTTTAACGACGAGCGTTTCAACGCCGTACTGCCTGCAGGCCTCTTCCGTCTTCTTCGCCTCTTCCTCGCTGTGGGCGTAGTTTATGACAACGTTGGCTCCCCTCTTAGCGAGCTCAATCGCTATCGCCCTCCCGATGCCCCTCGCGGAGCCGGTAACGAGGGCGACCTTTCCTTTGAGATCCATACCATCACCCCAATTCATTCTGCCCTTAATCCCAAAAAGCTTTTACGTTTGGAGATGTAGTAGCTATCATGAGGTGGTTGATTCCGGTATTTCTTGCGGTTTTGGTTATCACGGGTGGATGTCTGTCGGAGGGGGGTGTGAAGATGAAAGCCCCGAAGAGTATTGAGGTTGCCTCGGTGTTTAAGGACGGTGAAGCAATACCCAAGACCTACACCTGCGAGGGAGTCGACACGAACCCGCCGCTCTACATCTCCGGGCTTCCGAAGGGAACCAAGAGCCTCGTTATCATAGTGGACGACCCGGACGCCCCGGGCGGAACCTTCACGCACTGGATAGCCTGGAACATACCGCCGGTTGAGGAGATACCGTCCTGGGTTCCGCAGGAGGGGGAGACCGAGGAGCCGGTTCACATGGTTCAGGGGAAGAACGACTTCGGAAAGATCGGCTACAACGGCCCATGCCCGCCGAGGGGAAAGCCACACCACTACCACTTCAAGGTCTACGCCCTCGACACCGAACTCGATCTCCATCCCGGTGCCTCACGCCATCAGCTTGAGAACGCCATGGAAGGGCACGTCCTGGCGTGGGGGGAGGTCGTCGGCCTCTTCCAGCGCTGAAACGGCCGATTTTTGATTTTCACCTTTATTTTGCTGACCTTTTTTGAGCAGTCAGCGGGCCAAGACGGCAAAGTTTATATCAGTGGGCAACCTATGATGCCCGGTGAACCCCATGAAGTCACTGAAGGCTCTTGTGCTTGTAGTGTTTATTTTGGGAGCCCTGTGGGGGATGCAGGCTGCCTCAGCGAAGGTCAGCTACACCTACAGCGGGGTGCTCGTAAAGCCAGCCCCTGGGGTGCCGGCTGTAACAACCCCCGGCGGAACCATAACACTGACACCTCAGAAAGGCGTTCAGATCACGGGGCTTGGGATAATATCCATCCTCCACGGCCCGTACAAGCTCTCCATAGTCGGCACGGATTCAGCCGGTGAGATAGAGGCAAAGGTTCCGGAGGACGTCGTTCCGGGTGATTACTTCCTCATAGTCAACACCTCGAACGGGCAGACCATAATCCCCAACGGCCTCTACGTGATGGCCAAATTGCCCACCGTGCTCAACATCGCCCAGGTAAGCGACACCCACATAACAAGCGGGGCAAAGGTGGGCTACGTATGCGGGAACTACTTCCAGAGGGACATATTCAAGATCGCCCAGTACTGCTCCAACCCGATTCCCCTCCACAGCGCGGTGGCCGCGGACAGCGCCTACACATACTGGGCTATGAACCCCAACGCCAGCATCATAATAAACACGGGTGACGACGTTGATACCGCCGGCGACTACGCCGGCTACATGGTGATGCTCCACATAATGGAGAGAACCGCCCTCGCCGGCAAGCCCATCCTGAACATAAAGGGAAACCACGACGATCCCCCAACGGTCTTCACGAAGCTCATAGGCCCGCGCTACTTCTACGACACCATCGGTAGGTTCCTGATAATCGGCCTCGACAGCAGGGGCGACGAGGGGCACCCGAGCATGGCCCAGCTCGAGTGGATGGAGAACGTCCTTGAGAACCACAAGGGCTACACCGTCATAGTCCTCGTCCACCACCCGTTCTGGTACAAGGCGTCCCTTGGAAAGTACGGCGGCTACGTGAACGGCAGCGCCTTCAACGACACAAGCTGGAACAGGCTCTTAAACCTCGTCACCTGGTACTGGAGCGGGGGGCCGAACCACCCCACCGCGAACATAGCGAGGCGCTTCTTAGAGGACGTCGAGAAGTACAACATAACCCTCATAATGAGCGGCCACATCCACAACGACAAGACCGTCATCTACACTGACCCCGAGGGGCACGTCCACTGGTTTGCCACGCTGACGGCCACGGGCGCCCCGGATAAGGAGACGAACCCGCCGAGCAAGCCGGGGAGGAAGCCGACCTGGTACGGCAGCAACCTGATAACGGTGTACCTGAACGGTACGGTTAAGATGACGCCCGTTATGAAGGAGTTCGGCACGCTCTTCGGCAACTTCACATCCCTCCCCGTTCCCCAGAGGTTCATAGTCTTCAGACACCACGGCCCGGACGGAACGGCCGTCGAGTTCATAAACGAATACAAGCCGGCCAGCGGCCCGGTGGTCTTCTCCGTCCCCGAGGGCGCCGGTATTGACCCCTCCGCTACGAACCTGACCTACAAGCTCATCGGTGAGAGAACCATCGGCGGCGTCCACTACGTCCTCCTCAACATCACCGTTCCCCTGGGCAAGTGGCAGATAGTCTTCTCCAAGGGAAAGGACACCCAGAAGCCCCAGCTGACCGTGGCCTACACCCTCCCGAGCAAGCCGAGGCCGGGGGTCTCCACAAAGGTCTACATCATGGCCAGCGACAACATCGGGATAAGGGACCTCTACGCTCGGATATACGACGGCAACGGCCACGTGGTATCCTACAAGAAGATGTCCCTGTTCCCGGCTGAACCAACGAGCGGGAAGGAGAACAACAAGTACTACGTGGTACAGCTCCCGGCCCTCAACAAGTCCAACTACGAGGTGAAGTTCATAGCGGTGGACTTCTACGGGAACAAGGCCGTTAAAACACTGAACTTCAATTTCGCCCCGACTTCTTCCTCGTCGAGCAGTACTACGTCGACTTCCTCTACTTCGAGCTCTTCGAGCAGTACTTCATCCTCGTCCTCTTCGAGCAGTTCGAGCAGTACTTCTTCGACTTCGAGTTCTTCGAGTAGTAGTACTTCGAGTTCTTCCTCATCAAGCAGTACTTCATCGAGCAGTCCGAGCAGTAGTTCAAGCCCGTCAAGCACGCCTTCGAGCAGTAGCAGCAAGGGCGGCTGGCACATTTGCGGGCCAGCAGCTATAATAGCCCTCGCAGCACTCCCACTCCTCCTCAGAAAGAGGAAGTGAACCCCCTTCCTTTTGCTTTAATTTTATCTTCTTCTCTTGGAACCCTCGCCCTTCAGGGCGGGGAGGAGGTCAGGACCCGAAAACTATAACTTTACCTTTCCCTAATTTCCTCAAGGTGAGGGAAATGCGCGTCGTTGTTCTTGTCGAGGACTACTCCGGCTATGAAAGCCCCTTTCTGGCCCAGCACGGGGTGAGCTTCCTGATAGAGAAGAACGGCAGGAGGCTACTGTTTGATACGGGTCAAAGCGCTTATCCAGTTCTCTACAACATGGCACTGCTCGGGATAAAACCTGGTAGCATGGACTACATTTTCTTGAGCCACTGCCACTACGACCACACGGGCGGGCTTCTTGAAATCCTTAAGGCAATCGGAAGGCGTGTTCCGGTCATAGCGCATCCCACAATATTCAGGAGGCACTTCGTAACGAGGCCCTACCTGAGAGACGTTGGGATTCCCTTCAGGAGGGAAGATGTTGAGGAACTGGCGGAGCTCTACCTGACTGCGGAGCCGGTTGAGATAGTTGAGGGCATCTGGTCAACGGGCGAGATTAGGGACCGGGAAGACTTCGAGAGGGCGAGCATAGGGGTTTACACGCTGAAGGACGGGAAGGTCGTGGAGGATGAACTCCTCGATGACATGAGCATCGTTGCAAAGACCGAAGAAGGCCTTGTCGTCGTGAGCGGTTGCAGTCACGCGGGCATAGTGGGCATAGTGAAGCACGCTAAAAGGCTCACCGGGGAGGAGAGAGTTAGAGCTGTGATAGGAGGCTTCCACCTCATAGACGCGAGCGAAGGGCGGATAAAGAGAACGGTTGAGGAGTTCAAAAAACTGGGTGTTGAGGAGGTGTACACCGGCCACTGCACCGGATTGAGGGCCGAGGCAGAGTTCATGACGGCCTATGGCGAGAACTTCCACAAGCTCCATTCGGGGATGGTGATAGAATTCGGGAGATGAGCCGATGGGTGGAAAAACCGAGGGTAAGCCGAGGATAACCGTGATGGCGTACTCCAAAGATGGGTTCCTCAGCAGGAAGGCGGAGACCCTGAGAGATGTCCTCTCCCTTAAGGACTACGACGTAGTGTGGGTGAACGTCGAGGGCCCAATCTCCACGGAGGAGCTGAAGGGAGAGCTGGGGTTCTCCGATTCAGTTACCAGGAGCTTGGCCAGAGGTTCTGGAAGGCCGAGGGTCATGGTGTTCAAGGATCACCTGTTCCTGCTCCTCCACCAGGTCTATGAGAAAGAGGGCAGCCTGAAGAGGGAGAAGATAGGGATTTTCCTCAGGGGAAACCTCCTCGTAACGGTTCAGGAGATAAGGGGCGATGTATTCGACCCGATAAGAAAGGCTATCCGCGAGGGGGAGGGGCTCTTCCGCGAGCGCGGTGCCGACTACCTGCTCTTTGCACTCCTTGAGGCGATAGTCGAGAACTACGTGCCCATAATAGAGCGCATAAGCTCTAAGATGGAGGAACTTGAGGCGAGGATACTATCAAAGGGCGACGAGAGCGTCCTCCACAGGATACACGGCATAAGGCGCGAGATACTCTTCATGAGGAGAACGGTCTTTCCGCTCCTTGAGGCCTTCAGAAGGCTGGGAATCGAAGGTTCGCGATTCTTCGGGGCGGAGTTCCTGCCCTCGATAGGGGAGCTCCACGACCACGTCCTTGAGGTTCTCGAAATCCTTGAGGGACAGAGGGACATGGCCAACAGCCTCGTGGAGCTTTACTACTCAACTATATCGATGAAGACGAACGACATAATAAGAATCCTCACGGTCGTCTCGACCATATTCATCCCGCTGACCTTCATAACGGGCCTCTACGGCATGAACTTCAGGTATATGCCAGAACTCTACTGGCACTACGGCTATCCGGCGGTTCTGGTGCTCATGCTCACCATAGCAGTCGGCATGCTCGCCTATTTCAGGAGGAAGGGGTGGATTTAGAGGTCTTCAAGGCCAAGGGCAAGCCTAACTGCCTTTTCCGCTATGACGTCCATGGGGTCTATGAGGGGAACCTTCAGGTCTTCAGGCTTCAAAGCGATACTGACCTCTGTACAGCCGGCTATTATTCCTTCAGCCTTCTCCTCAAGCTTTCTGGCGACCTTAAGGAGCAACTCCCTGCCAAGCTCAACGTTGCCTGCCTTAACGCCCTCGTAGATGCCCCTCATAACCAGCCCCTGGTCGTTCTCATCCGGGAGGATAAGCTCGATTCCCCTCTTCTTAAGTGCCCGGTAGTAAACGCGTCCCTTTATCGTCCCGTCCGTCGCGAGAAGGCCAACCCTTCTGATGCCCATCTCCCTTACCCTCTCGGCCGTTTCCTCGACCATGCTGACTAGTGGAATGTTTACTGCCTCCTGGATGTCCCCGGCGAAGAAATGAGCAGTGTTGCAGGGCATTATTATGAAGTCGGCACCGCACTCCTCAAGCTTTTTCGCGCTGGCTATGAGTTCGGGCCTCGGGTCTTCACCGCGTCCAAGTATGAACGCCGTCCTGTCCGGTATCTTCGGGTTGTTGTAGATTATTACCCTCGGATGGTCTTGATCGCGCTTTGCAGGGGTTTTCTCAACTATCCTCCTGAAGAGGTCGGCCGTAGCCAAAGGCCCCATACCGCCGAGGATTCCTATAATTCTCTCCGCCATGATATCACCCCTACTCGTCCAGCCACACCGAGTCGTCGCCGTGATAGTTCAGCTTCACCACGAAGAGCCTGAAGGGTTCATCGCGCTCGTTGACGACCCAGTGGACGGTTTTCGGCTTTACCAGAAAGATATCGCCGGGCCTCGCGGGGTATTCAGTTTCACCTATTCCCAGCCTCGCCTCACCGCTCAGGATGCAGAACAGCTCGTACTGCTTTTCATGATAGTGCCTTTTGACGGTCTGCCTTGGCTTTATCTCGACGATCTGGGCGTAAGAGCCTTCCGGAAGTTCGCCCTCGAAAAGAGGGAGCTTCCTGTAAGTTCCCCGGTCTATGAGGTTCTTGACTTTGGCCTTCATTCCATCACCCCCCGTTAGCTTTGCCCTCCAAGTTGAAAAGCTTTCCTTTTCGACACCCATCGAAGCCCTCAAAAGACTTTTATAGATCGTCTCCCACTCATCAGCGAACCAATGTAAGCGGTGGTGGCCATGGAAGAGCTTGAAAGGGCCCTTCGGTGGGCGGATGAGAATCTGAAGGCCGAATACATAGAACTCCGCTACGAGGACTTGAGGAAGACAACCCTCGGCCTTAAGGATGGAGTTTTTACCAGCTTTACCGGGAAGCTCCACAGGGGAGTCGCGATAAGAGTTTTGGCGGATGGAGCCTGGGGATTCGCCTCGACGAGCGAGCTGACAAACCTTGAGAAGAAAATTGAAGAGGCCTACAAACTGGCCAAAGCAGCCGCTGAGACCAAGAAGGAGAAAATCCAGCTGGCAGAGATAAAGCCCGTCCAGGACTCCGTGAAGAGCAGGATGCGCGTTAAGCCGAGGGAGGTTGACATCGAGGAGAAAGTTAACCACCTTCGGGAGCTGGAGAAACTTTTGAAGGAGGATGAAGCGGTCAAAAGCGTCCAGATACGCTACGAGGACGGCGGGGGTAAAAAGCTCCTCCTCACCAACGAGGGGGCGAGGATAGAGTGGGACTACAACTACCTCTACCAGGGAACCTACGTTACTGGCAAAGCCAACGGAAAGCTCGCGATGGCCAGGGACAGCATTGGTTCAGTTGACTACGGCTGGGAGCTCATGACCGAGAGGGAACCCAACGATAAGGTTGCCGAGAGACTGTTGAGGAAGATGCAGGGCCAGCTGAGAGGAGTGGCTCCAAAGCGCGGCGAGTGGCCGATAGTTGCCGGGCCTATAGTAGTTGGCATCATCGCCCACGAGGCACTCGGTCACCTCGCGGAGGCAGACCTTACGATAAACTCGCCCTTCAAGGACTTAATCGGCAAGCAGATAGCTCCGGAGTACGTAACCATGAGCGAGCGCTACGTTGATGGCGGCTTTGGAAACGACAAGTATGACGACGAGGGCGTTCCGGTAAAGGACATCCACATAATCGAGAACGGAATCCTCAAGGAGATTATGCTCAACCGCGAGTACGCGGCGAAGTGGGGCATGGAACCCAACGGCCACGCCAGAGCTGAGAGCTACCTCTACCCGCCGATAATCAGGATGAGGAATACGGTCTTCGAGCCCGGTGATCACTCCTTCGAGGAGCTCATCGAGGACATCAAGTTCGGCTACTACGTCGTCGACTTCCGCGGAGGTCAGGCCCAGCTGAACAGTGCCTTCCAGGTCGGAATACAGGAGGGCTACGTCATCAGGAACGGTGAAATTGCTGAACCGATAAGGGACACGTCAATAACAGGCGTCGCCATCGAGGCCCTCAAGAAGATTTCAGCCGTTGGAAAGGACTTCGGCCTTGAGGTCGGCTTCTGCGGCAAGGGGCAGACTGCATTTGTAAGCTCAGGCGGCCCCCACATGAGGTTTGACGGGGGAATACTGATTGGTTGAAGTCAGCTTCACCAGGCACGCCATCGATGCTATGAAAAAGAGAAACATTGAGCCAGATGAGGTCACAGAGGCCCTCAAAAATCCGGAACTCAAGGCAGTTGATACCCTTACAGGGCATTTCATCGCTGTTAAAGGCAGCGGCAAAGCACTGGTTGTGGTCTATGATGTTCGCCTTGAAGGCATAGAAGTGGTCACTGTATATAGGGCATCGAGAAAGGCTCAAATAGAGAACCGCCTGAGAAGTAGTAGGTGGGTGAGGGTATGAAAGTCCGCTACGACCCACAGGGGGACATCCTGTATATAGAGGTATCCAAGGCTAAAGTGACCGAGACAGTGGAGATTGACGACGACATCTTAGTGGACTACGACGAAAACGGGAACATCGTTGGTATAGAAATATGGCGTGCCCGGGAAGTTTTGCTGGGCGAAATGATGAAAAGGTTGAAAGAGTTGGGTATTGAACCCACGAAGGCCGAGGTGGTGTAAATGGAGAACCTTCTTCGCTACGCCGAGAAGCTTTTCGATGAGGTTGAGATAGCGGTTTACCGCTCAAGGGAGGTTAGCGCAAACGTTGAGCTCAACGAGATCTCGATGGCATCAACGAGGAGCGGCGCGGTGACGGTGATCCGCGGAATAAAGGACAAGCGCCTCGGACTGGCTATAGTTGACAGCGACGAGCCCGCTAAGGTGAATGAAGCGATAGAGCAGGCGGCAAAGATGGCGCGCCTCAACGGCAGGGACGAGAAGTGGGCCTCCCTTCCTGAACCCGGAAAGTACAGGGAGAAGCCAAAGCCGAACTACGAGCTAAAGGAGGCCTCGCCCGATATACTCGTCGAGAAGCTCGTCCACGGCATAAAGCTCGCCCGGGAGAAAGACCCGAACGCCGTGGTTGCCGGAGGAGCCGGCGGAGTCTCCTGGGAGGAGAGGCACATCGTTAACTCCCACGGGATAGACGTCTTCCAGGAGGGCGGAGCTTCCTACATGTACCTTGAGCTCGTCGGGCGGAAAGGAAACGTCGTAACGCCTGGAATCTTCGACTTCGACGCGCGCAGAGACCTCAACCTCGACGTTGAAGGAATCGTCGAGAGGGCGGTCAGGAAGGTTAAGTGGGCCTACAGCGTGAAGGCAAGCAAAAACGAGGAGGTGCCGGTAATCCTCGGCCCTTGGGCCATAGCGGGACTCCTCAGCTACGCGCTCCTGCCGGCTTTCAGCGGGGAGAGGCTTGTCAAGGAGACGACTCCATTAGCGGGAAAGGTCGGGGAGAAGATAGCGAGCGAGGTTTTGACGGTCTACGACGACCCGTTCCATCCACTCTCCATAGAGCCGGTCATAGCGGACGGCGAGGGCGTACCTACAAGGAAAAACGTCCTCATCGAGAACGGAACCTTCAGGGGCTTCGTCTGGGACAACTACTGGGGCAAGGTCTACGGCACGGAGAGCACTGGAAACGGGAAGCGCGACATGAGGAGCGGTGGGATAAACATTGGCTTCCACAACGTTGTAATCGAGAACGGAAAGCGCTCCCTTGAGGATCTAATCGGCGATATCAAGCGCGGTTACTTCGTTGACGGCTTCCAGGGCGCCCACTCAAGCAACCCGGACAACGGAAACTTTGCCGTAACGGCCAATCCGGCATTCCTCATCGAGGACGGTGAGGTCGTTGGCTCCAGCGTCTTCCTGATAGCGGGCAACGTCTACGAGCTTCTTAAACAGGCGAGCGAGGTAGCAAAGGAGCAGACGGTGATGCCCTTCATGACGTCCATGACCGTTCCGTATGTTAAGTTCGAGGACGTGAAGATAGCTGGGAAATGACTACTTTCCCTTTAGGGGGCTGTCATCCCCTTTTGCAGTGGCCCTTCTCTTTTTCATACCCCCGCCGGCTTCTCTCCCCTCGATTATTGCCCTCATCCAGCTTCCCCTCATGAACCATGCGAGCGCAAGGAGCGCTCCCACGAAGTTGCTAAGCCCCATGCCGAAGAATACCCCTTTGCTCGTCATCCCGAAGAGCTCGGCAAGGGGAAGCCTGAGGTAGAGCATTTTCTGGAGGAGCGGTAGGGTGAAGGCCACCGCTAAGGCCGGAACGTAGCCGAAGAGGTAGCTCAGAGGTATCCTCAGCCCCCAGAGGCGGAGTATTCCTAAGAGCATAGTCTTTTTCGTGTGTCCAGCAGAGCTGAAGGTTCTGTTCACGACTATGAATATTCCATTGAAGAAGGGAACCGAGACGAGGAAGTACTCAAGGACTATTTTGCTCTCGGCTATAACCGCGGGGTCGTTCAGGAAAACCCTGAAGATGGGCACGCGGAAGAAGCCTATTACCAGAACGGCCAGTCCCGCTATCGTGAAGTTTACCACCATCGTCCTCTCCGCTATCGCCTTGGCCCTCTCGTACTTCCTCGCCCCAACGTTCTGGGCTATCATAGTTCCCATCGCCATGCTTATTCCCCTCGATATGCTCGTGAGGAAGTTGACGAGCCTAGTGGTTATTATGTAAGCTGCATAGGTTACGTCTCCAAAGCCCATGATTATCCTCGTGAGAACTACGAAGCCGAAGCTGTTCGCTGATTGTCCAACGCTCGAAGGCAGGCCGACCCTGAAGATTTTAGAGTAGAACTCAAGGTCGGGCTTTAGGTTATCAACGCTCAGCCTGAGGCCTATCTTCCCTTTAAAGAGAATCCAGAGGCCTATCGCCGAGCCGAGGATATTGGCTAAAATCGTCGCCAGCGCCGCGCCTGCAACTCCGAGCCTCGGAAATGGGCCGAGGCCGAAGATGAAAACCGGGTCGAGGACTATGTTGACGCTCACTGTGAGGAGGGTTATCTTCATGGGCGTCTTCGTGTCCCCCGCGGCCCTGCTAAGCGCCGAGAAGGCCATGTACGTGAAAGCGAAGGGGACGCCGAGAAATATTATCGTCGCGTAGGTCTTCGCGTAGGGGTAGAGGGCGGGGGTTACCTTCATGAAGGCCAGCGCGTAGGGAAGTATCAGGAGGCTTAGAATTGCGGTGGCTGTTGCAAAGAAGAGCATGAGGGAATAGAGTGCCCCGGCGGAGCGATTAGCTTTAGCGTATTCTCCGGCACCTATGTACTGCCCAACGAAGGCGAAGCCTGCCGTAACGAACCCCATACCGAGGGCCATCAGGGTTCCTATTATCGGCCACGTTACCCCCGGCGCGGAGAGGGCCTCCCTCCCGAGCTTTCCGAGCCAGAAGGTGTCCGTTATGTTGTAAACCACCTGGACGAGGTTGTTAACAACGAGGGGGCCGGCTAACTTGAGGAGCGTCCTCTCTATTGGCCCGTTCAGTATCTCCTCCCTCATCGCCCTGAGCTTTGCCCTCTCCATCGCCACCACGGTGAGACAGTAGTCGAAACGCACCAATAAAAAGCTACTCCTCGATTATTGCCTTCATCCAGCTCCCCCTCAGGAACCAGGCGAGGGCTATAACAGCCCCTAAAACGTTGCTCAGGCCCATCCCAAGCCACATCCCGGCAGTGTCTCTCGTTAGGAGGCCCAGCCCGTAGCTGAGTGGAAGCCTTATCCCCCAGAGCCTTACCATGCCAAGAATCATGCTCTTCTTAGTCTGCCCGGCGCTCTGGAAGGTGTTGTTCACGGCCGAGAAGACTCCGAAGAAGGGAAGCGAGGCCGAGAAGTACTTCACGACCTTGGCACTCTCTGCTATAACAGCCGGGTCGTTTATGAAGAACCGGAAGATGGGCACCCGGAAGAATATGAAGAGGAGCGTTCCAACGCCGAGTATCGTAAAGTTTATGGCCATCGTCTTCTCGGCTATGACCTTGGCCCTGTCGTAGAGCTTCGCGCCTATAGATTGCCCCACCATCGTCCCCATGGCCATGCTTATCCCGTCTGAGAAGGCGAACATGAAGTTCGTTAAGCGGTTGGTTATGCTGTAGGTGGCGAAGGCAACATCCTCAAAGTTCGGGATTCCGTGGGCCTGCCCGTAAAGCCCGCCAACGGTGAAGATGACCCTCGTGAGTATAACGAAGCCCAAAGCGGTAGTGGAGTTCCCTATGCTCGCCGGAAGGCCGACGCGGAAGATTTTAGAGTAGAACCCAACGTCCGGCTTAAGTGTCTCGGGGGTTAGGTGTATCCCCACTTTTCCTGTGAAGAGGAGATAACCGCCCACGACCGAGCCAACGCTGTTCGAGAACATTGTGGCCACTGCAGCGCCCATAACCCCCAGCCTTGGGAAAGGCCCGATGCCGAAGATGAGGAGTGGATCGAGAACTATGTTGAGGATTACCGTGGCGATGTTTATCTTCACCGGCGTTTTTGTGTCTCCAACGGCCCTCAGGAGGAAGTTGAAGGCGAAGAGGGTGAAGGAGAAGGGTATCCCGGCGAAGATTACCCTCGTGTAGCTGAGCGCGTAGGGGTATATTGTATCGCTGACGTTCATCAGGCGGAGCAGTTCGGGAGCGAGAAGCACGCCCGTTACTCCAACCGCTGTGGCGAAGAGGAGCATAAGGGAGTACAGCGCTCCGGCGGAACGGTTGGCTTTATCGTATTCCCTCGCACCCACGTACTGGCTCACGAAGGCGAATCCAGCGGTGGCAAACCCCATGCCTATGCTCATGAAGAACCACACGAGGGGCCAGGCGGTTCCCGGGGCTGAAAGCTCGATCCTTCCGAGTTTGCCCAGCCAGAATGTATCTGTGAGGTTGTAGAGAACCTGAACGAGCCTGTTGATTATTAACGGATAAGCTAACAGGATGAGAGTCTTGACTATCGGCCCGCTGAGTATCTGCTCCCTCATCTGCTCAACTTTGCGCTTCATTGAGATATCCATCGAAACGTGGGAATAAAAAGCTTATCGTGGATAAAAGGGCCAGCTATTCAGCAAGAAGCCTTTTGGAATCAATAGTCCACTGGAGAAAAGTAGAGAACTGGAAAGAGGAAGCCGAAAAGCCCTCATTCAAGGGCCTTTCTTGCGGCTTCAAGCCTTATCCTGGCCTCTTCCCTGGCAACAACCTTCCTGATGAGCTCGACGGCATCGGGGTTGGCGGAGATGCTGTCGATGCCCATCCTGACGAGGAGCCTCGCCATCTTCGGGTCGCTGCCGGCTTGTCCGCAGATGCTGGTCTCGACGCCGTACTTCTTGCAGACCTTTATCGTGTCCCTGATGAGCTTCAGAACCGCCGGGTGGGTCTCGTCGTAGAGCTTGAAGACGCGCTCGTTGTCCCTGTCGATGGCGAGGGTGTACTGGGTG
>WAKU01000017.1 GCA_015523195.1 Thermococcus sp. | reverse complement strand
GTTTTCACCCAGCTCCTTGAGCTCAACCCGGATTTTATGAGAAAGCATTTCTCCCCAGAGCGCTTTAAAAAGCTCTTAGGGCTCATCCACAGCAGAAACCCCTACGTGAAGGAGAACGCCATGATCCTCGCCTACTCCATCATCAAAACGTTTCCGGATCTCATAGGAAAGTACAGAAGTTGGATAGTCGAGGAGATAAGGAGCAGCTTAAGCTCGGCCAACAACGAACAGAAGGGCTTTTTGCTGGTGGTTATAGGAGAGCTGAAGCTCAAGGAGTTTGAGGAGGACGTTAAAGAGCTCCTGAACGTTGAGGACAAGATTGTCCTGCCGTTCGAGGGAAAGAAGTGGGTCCCGCTCGGCGAGATAGCGAGGGAAACCCTGGAGAAGCTCACCTGACCCGCCGAGGGATTTTGGCCACCCTCCAAACCTTTATAAATTTCCCCTCGTGCTTTTCTCAGGCGAGATAACGGGGTGATTTTCATGTCTCACAAGTCGGCTGAAATGTACGAACTCAAGAAGAGGGTCGAGGAGCTGAAGAAGTATCGAGGCCGGGCAACGGAGCTCGTCAGCATCTACATACCCGATGGGTACGACATAAACAAGGTCATGCAGCAGCTCCGCGAGGAGTACGGGACGGCTCAGAACATAAAGAGCAAATCAACGCGAAAGAACGTCCTGGGAGCCCTTGAAAGGGCCATGCAGCACCTCAAGCTCTACCGGCAGACCCCAAAGAACGGCCTCGCCCTCTTCGTCGGCAACGTAAGCGAGCAGGAGGGCGTCAGCGATATAAAGCTCTGGGCCATCGTTCCCCCAGAACCGCTGAGGATCCGCCTCTACCGATGCGACCAGACCTTTGTCACGGAGCCTCTTGAGGAGATGCTTCGAGTAAAGGACGCCTACGGCCTCATAACCGTGGAGAAGAACGAGGCCACGATAGGCCTCCTAAGGGGAAAGAGGATAGAGCTCATAGACGACCTCACTTCCAACGTCCCAGGGAAGACCCGGGCTGGTGGTCAGTCGGCGAGACGTTACGAGCGCATCCGCGAGCAGGAGACGCACGAGTTCATGAAGCGCATAGCGGAGCACGCCAACAGGGCGTTCCTCCCCCTCCTTGAAAAGGGAGAGCTCAGGGGAATCATCGTGGGTGGCCCGGGGCCGACGAAGGAGGACTTCATAGAGGGCGACTACCTCCACCACGAGCTGAGGAAGAGGATAATAGGCGTTGTTGACATAAGCTACAGCGGGGAGTACGGTCTGAGGGAGCTCGTAGAGAAGGCCAGCGACATACTGAAGGACCAGGAGGCCGTCAGAGAGAAGAAGCTCATACAGAAGTTCTTCAGGCACCTCGTCAAGGACACAGGGATGATAACATACGGGGAAAGGGAAGTCAGGAGGGCCCTCGAACTCGGCGCCGTTGACACGCTCCTCATAAGCGAGGGGTACGACCGCGTTAGAGTGCGCGCGAAGTGCAACAACTGCGGCTGGGAAGAGGTGAAAACGATGGGCGAGGCCGAGTTCCAGGCCTACAAAAAGAGGCTCACCCACTGCCCGAGGTGCGGCAGCCAGAACATCAGCTTTGAGAAGTGGGACGTGGCGGAGGAGCTCATAAAGATGGCCGAGGAAGCCGGCTCGAACGTCGAGGTCATATCCCTTGACACTGAAGAGGGCCAGCAGTTCTACAAGGCCTTCGGCGGACTCGCCGCGATACTGAGGTACAAAATAAGTTAGCCGCCGGATTTTAAACCAAAAAGGTTAGGTTTTTAGGGTTCAAAGGCAAATCCAGTCGGGGGAGGAGATGAGGTACGACGTTCTCATAATCGGCGGGGGATTCGCTGGCAACTACCTCGCAAGGCTCCTGGCCGGAAAGCTCGAAGTGGCCGTCGTTGAAAGGAAGGGCTCCTTCGGGGGCAAGGCCTGCACCGGAATAATCGGGGCCGGGAGCTTCGAGGCCCTCAACCTACCTGAGAAGGCGGTAATCAACGGGCTCAGAGGAGCGGTCTTTCATTCCGCGGTTCAGAGCTTCGAGGTTTCCAGGAAAAGAACCCAGGCATACGTGGTGGACAGGAGAAACCTTGAGAGGGAGCTCGCAAAGGAGGCAATCAGAAAGGGGGCCGACTACTTCATGGCCACGAACTTCTTAGGGTTCAGGGGGAGGAGGGCCCGCCTCTCTCATCTCAAGGAGGAGTTCGAGGTCGAGGCGAAGTTCTACGTCGGAGCGGACGGGGTTGCGAGCACTGTTGCAAGGGAGATCGGCAGTAAGAGCAGGGCGGAGTTCCTAAGGGGATACGAGCTGGAGGTTCTCGGGGAGTTCAGAAGGGAGTTCGCGGAGGTGTGGGTGAACAAGTCCCTGAACAAGGAGTTCTTCCTGTGGGTTGCCCCCTTGGGGGACGAAGTCGCCCGGGTGGGGACCTTCGGGGAGCTGAGCTCCCTCGAACGCTTTCTCCGGCTTAGAAATCTAAAGCCAACGTCGGCGATTGAGTTCAAGGTCGGGGTCGTGGGGCTCGGCTGGAGGGAGCCCTGGGTGGGGGGGAACACCGCCCTCCTCGGGGACGCTGCGCTGCAGATAAAGCCAACGACAGCAGGCGGGATAGTCTTTGGGGCCATATGCGCCCACCACCTGGCCAGAGCTATTCTCTCGGGGGAGATAAGCTCCTACGAGCACTCCTGCAGGGCTGTGAGAAGGCAGATATCCTTCGGACTGACCCTCAGGAGGGTCTTCCTCAACCTGACCCAGGAGGGCATCGAGGGGATCTTCAGGATCCTGTCGAGTGAGGAGGCTAGGAGGGTCATAGAGGAGGAGGCTGACTTCGACGACCACCTGAGAACCTTCAAGGCGATAGCCAAGAGACCGCGCCTCCTCGCCGGTCTGCTGAGGGTCAGCCCGAGCTTGATAAGGGCACTGCTGTGAGGTGAGCCCATGACCACCTGGAGGATGGGACTCCAGCCCCAGTACCTGAGGGCCATAGCCGAGGGAAGGAAGAAGGTCGAGGGGCGCCTATACGACGAGAAGAGGCAGGGGATAAAGCCCGGTGATATGATAATCTTCGAAAACCAGCTTATAGCGGTTGTAAAGGACGTCCGCGTTTACCCCTCATTCAGGGAGATGCTCGAAAGGGAAGGCATCGAGAACGTTCTTCCGGGGGTAAAGAGCATCGAGGATGGTGTAAAGGTTTACAGGCGCTTTTACAGCGAGGAGAAGGAAAAAAAGTACGGTGTGATGGCTATAGAGATAGAGCCGGTCGGGTGGATAGGGGGTGAATGAGGTGCTCGACGTTGATGAGGTCATTGAGGGACTCTCAAAGCTATCCTATGAGGAAGCCTTGGCATACTGGATAGAGAGCGAAAGGGGGGAGGCTGAATTCTACCGCCAGCTTGCAGAGCGCGCCAAAAACCTCGGCCTTTCTAAAAGCCTGGTTGAGACCTTTGAAAAGCTCTCAAGGGACTCGGAGAGACATGCAAAAGAACTGACGAGACTCTTCAGGGAGAGCTATTCCAAGGAACCTGAGAGCGATATACCGCCGATAGAAGTCCTCTCAGTCCTTGAAGAGTTCGAGAGGGCAGACCAGATCGAAGAAGTCCTGAGGACGGCCATGGAGAGCGAGCTCATAGCGATGAACGCTTATAAGACCCTCGCCGAGAAGGTTGAAGACCCGAAACTAAAGGAGCTCTACCTCAAGCTCTCGGAGGTTGAGAAAACTCACTACGAGGCCCTCAAAAGGGAATACGAAAGGTTGGGTGGTTGAAATGGTCGTGGAGATTTTGAACGAGATAAGGAAGTTGAACGAGCGCGAGTTGCTCAGCTACTGGATTAAAGGCGAATACGAGGAGGCTGAAAACTACTGGAAGCTGGCAGAGCGTGCTAAAGAACTCGGCCTTCCCGCCAACGTCGTGGAGACCTTTAAAAGGCTCGGTGACGAGTCCAAAAGGCACGGGGACGAGCTTCTGAAGATTTACAGGGCTGAGTACGGGGAAGAGCTCGTTGAGGTTAACGTTCCGAACGTTGAAGCGCTGAACGTCCTCGGCAAGTTCTGGAAGGTGGAGGACATCAAAGACGTCCTCAGAAATGCCATGGAGAGCGAAAAGCTCGCCGAGACGATTTACAGGAAGCTCGCTGAGGAATGCAGTAACGAGAGACTCAGGGAAACCTACCTCCGCCTCGCAGAGATAGAGAGGGGGCACTACGAGTCTCTGGTCTCCCTCCGGGGGCCGCTCGGTCTGGAGGACTGAGGATGGGAGAACCCGATGGGGGCATAAAAGAGTTCAGGGACATGCTCCTTTCACTCTCCGAGAGGGGTATCTTAGCTTACTGGACCTTCGGTGAGTACGAGGAAGCCAAGGTTTACTGGGAGTTAGCGAAGAAGGCCAAGGAGCTCCGGCTCCCCCCAGGGCTTGTATCAACCTTCAGGAAGCTTGCCAAGGAGTCGAAGGAGCATGGAGACTGCCTTAAAAGGCTCTACCTCAAGAACTACGGCGAGGAGCCGAAAAAAAGTTAACCTCCCCTACATAGAGGCCCTCAGCCTCGCGAGGGCCCTTGAAGACCCCGCGAACCTTGAGTTCGTCTTCAGGGTTGCGATGGAGACGGAACTCGTCGCCAAAAGGCTCTATGAGCACTTGACTTCAATAACCGAGAACAGGGAGGCGAGAGAGCTCTACGAGTTTCTGGCAAACGTTGAGTGGGCACACTACCAGAGGCTCCGCGGCGAGGCCGAGCTTATGGGGGTTGATGTCGAGAAGATAGAGGAGGAGATAAGAAAAAAAGGCTTCCTCTGACTGCTTTTTGCCCCTTTCGTTTCCGACCCAGCTTCTTTGATTGGGGGCAACTTGGCAGACATTCAGCGTTTAGGATTTTGAGTACTCCTCCATCAGTTTGAGTATTGCACGGGCAAGTTCCTCGAACTCTTTGACGTCCTTGAGTATGTTCTTGTTTTTCTCCGGGTTCTTTTCCAGCAACTTCCTAAGGGGGACAACGTACTCCTTAAGGATTCTGTCTGGGAAAAGCAACAGCCTGTTCAGGGCACTTCTGGCGTAGTAGAGCTTTTTCTTCCCCACCTTCGTTGAATAGACCAGCCCGTCGTGTTCTAAAAGTCTCAGGGATGTGGATACCGTTGACTTCCCGAGTCCGGTTTCTTCGGCAAGCTCTGTTATCGTTTTCGGTCTCTCTGAAAAGAGCAGTCTGGCGTAGATTCTGGACGAGGCGGGGGGATAGCCGAAGCTCTCAAGTATTTTTTCGACGTAAAACTCGGGATTCTCCTCGCTCTCCATGCTGTTCAGTTCGATTTACACCATTTTAATCTTTTCGGTTGAACATATTGTTCAGTTTAAACCGAACAAACGAAAATTACCAAAAAACTTAAATATTATGAATGCTAAAATAGGCATGAAGAACTTGAGGGGGTGATTCCATGGCGAAGCTCGCGGCCAACATGACCGTTGAGATGGCCGACGAAGTCCTTGAAAAGATGGCCGAGGCCTTCGGTGGTGGCGCGGGAAAGGGCGTCTCTGAGGTCGTTATGGAGATCAAGGACGTCGGAGGCAAGCTCGTCATAACCGCCAAGCCCGCTGAAGAGAAGGTTGTCGTCGCGGGAAGCGGGGGAGGGGAATGAAGTCCCTCTCCTTCACCCTAACTCTTTTTATCGAGGATGAGCCCCTTATCGCGGAACTTTTAAAGTACGGTGAATGCATTGTAGTATTCACCCAGGTTGGGGGCAACGAGATTCTGGCCTTCTCAGAGAGAACCGGCGAAATCCTCGGTAGGGGTACGATAACAAGAAACGGGAAAGGTTAAGGGATTCAACGTCCCTTTTTGGCTGTGTTTTTTGTAGTTTTGCCCCTCTCCTTCGCCTTCTTGGCTTCCTCCGCCTTCTTCCTCAGCTCCTCGACTTTTTCAGGCTTTAGAGGTATGAAGCGGTCTGCTTTGTTGTCGTAGTTCGCTAAGAGGAAGTCCCTGCTCATCTGGAGCGCCCCGGTGGGACAGACGTCAACGCACTGGCCACAGTAGACGCATCTCGCCGTCCAGAGGGCCACTTTCCTTATCTCCGGTAAATAGACGAAGACTCCAGCAGGGCAGACGTTGACGCACATCCTGCAGCCGACGCACTTGTCCACGTTGTAGGCTATCATTCCCCTGAAGTCCTCCGGGATTGGAACGGGCTCCGTCTTCGGGAAGGGGTTGGTCGCTGGCTTCCTGAGGAGGTTCCTGAGGACCGTTGGAACAAGCGGAGGCGCCCTCACATTATCACCTCCATCGCTATGAGGAGCGAGCCGACGAGGGAAGCAAGAAAGACGTTCTTCCAGAGGAAGTCCACGGCTTGAGTTATCTTCAGCCTCCCAGTAACTGCTCTAAAGACGCTCTGAACGACGAAGAGCAGGGCAAAGACCTTCAGCGTGTGGAAGAGCAGATCTGCAACGTTTGCCGAGAGACCGGTGAGGTTGAAGTAACCTGAAATCCCCCACGGGAAGAATATAGCCACGACCAGCGAGGCCGAGATGAAGGCCTTCATTGCGTTCGTCAGCTTGAGCAACGCTAAGTACCTCCCGCTGTACTCAACCAAAAGCCCCTCGGCTATCTCCTCCTCTGCATCCGGTATGTTGAAGAAGCCGACCTCTATCTCGCTCGCCAGCCAGACGCAGAAGACGTAGAGGAGTATGACTGCTCCAACGAAGCTCATTGGAGTTCCTATCTCCCAGATGTTGTGGACGTAAAAGACCCCCATGCTGAAGGGCTTCGGAACGCCGAGCTTTCCTATGCGCCACATTATCGTGAAGATCGCTAACATCATCGCTGGCTCCCTCGACACCATCACCGTCGCTTCCCTCGCGGCACCTATCTTGGCGTATGGATTACCGGAGCTTATGGCACCGAGCATCTTGAAGAAGCTGATCAGCGTTAGCAGGTAGATGAAGACTATCACGTCGCCCTTGCTCGCCAAGATTGGTGTAAAGCCCACCGGCGTGTAAGCTAAGAGCGCTATGGCGGTGGCTAAAGCTAAAACCGGAGCCGCCCTGAACATGTAGTTCGCCGTGCTCGGGATTATCGTCTCCTTACTGGAAAGCTTGAGGAAGTCGTAAAGCGGCTGCAGTATGGGTGGCCCAATGCGCCTCTGCATCCTCGCGACCAGTTTCCTGTCTATCCCCTCCCAGACTAGTGAGGCGAGTGAGACGAAGGCGTAGAGGCCGAGCAGGCCGGCAACGGGGTAAACCAACCCGGTAACGGCGTCCATTTCCCTCACCTCGAACAGCTCGACCCCACCGGAGTTGGGTCGCCTTTGATATCGGGGTTTATCTCGCGCGTCTTTCTGATTGATTCCTTGAGGAGGTCTTTCTCGGTCAGTATCTTCTTCTTACCGTCCTGTATGACCGCAACCCTGTCGGTACAGCTCAGGCATGGGTCTATTGAGGCAACAGCAACGACAAAATCGGCCACCTGGTCGCCTATGACTCCCTTCGCCACCGAAAAGAGGTTCGGGAACGTAGGTTCTCTCGGCTTCCAGCGGAGCGGTTTGTCGCTCCCCTTCTTTCCGCGGACGTAGTGCACCAGCTCTCCCCTCGGGGCCTCGTACCTTCCGATTCCTTCGCCATCAACCATAAGGCGGAGCTTCGCGTAGAGGACGTTGTCCTTCGGGAAGGCCTTTATCTTTCCGTCGGGCATCCCATCGAGGGCATGCTCTATGAGTTCAAGGCTCTCCCACAGCTCTCCTATCCTAACCGCCATCCTGTCGAAGACGTCTCCCCTCGGCCTCTCGCCGGTAACGTCCTGAGGCATTACGGGCTTTATCCCGAGGTCGGGGTAAACGCCAAGCCTTTCGCTCCAGCGCGCGTCGTCCCTTATTCCACTCCCCCTTCCCGTTGGACCGACTGCGCCCTGCTCAAGTGCAACCCTCTTGCTTATCACCGCTGTATCTCTGAAACGGGCCTCTATCGTCGGGTCGTGGAGGAATGCCTCCTCAATCTGTGGAAAGACCTCGTGGTAGTATTTGATCATGTCAAGGATTATCTTTCGCTTCTTCTCGTCTATGTCCCTTCTCACGCCCCCAATGGTCACCATCGAGTAGTTCACGCGGTTCCCGCTGACGGCCTCAAGCGTGTCCATGACCTTTTCTCTGGCCAGCCAGGTGAGGTGAAGTAAAGTGTCGTAGCCTATGTCGTGGGCTAAAACGCCGAGGTTGAGCAGGTGTGAGTGAATCCTCTCCAGCTCGCCGATGATGACGCGTATGTATTCGGCCCTCTCGGGAACCTCTATTCCCCCGGCTTCTTCAACGGCCCTCGTGTAGGTGTGGTTGTGCGAAAAGGAGCATATCCCGCACATCCTCTCCGCTAAGTACATTATCTGGATGTAGTTCCTCCTGAGGGCTATCCACTGGATCCCGCGCAGGTTGTAGCCGAGCTTGACGTCAACGTCAACTATTCTCTCGCCGTCTAAGGTGAGTATGAACTTCTCCGGCTCCTCCAAGCCCGGGTGAATCGGCCCGAAGGGTATCTTCACCCAGTACTCGACCTTCTCGGTCATTTCTTCGCACCTCCCAGAGCCCTTTGCTCCGCAAAGCGCTCGCGGAAGACATTCAACTCACCAACCTGTTTTCTCACGATTGAAGGTCTCTTTCCAGTGGAATCTCCATCGTTCGCTCCTCTTTCGACGCCTGACGGCAGATGAGCGCGAACCTCATTCATGGGCATCATTTCTTTGCACCTCCCTTTAGATAGTATGGATGACCAGCGTTCTTGACCATCTCCTCTGAGACTCCTTTATCGTCCAGGCGGAGCGGGTAGATTCCCTCCGGGAAGTCATCCGGTAAAAAGAGCCTCCTCTTGTCGGGAGCGCCCTCAAAGTCTATGCCGACCATCTCCATGCCTTCCCTTTCGAACTGGAGAGCTATCGGGAAGACCTCGCTGATGTCCGGGATTACCGGATCGTCCTTCGGCGCGTGGACGTCAACTATCAGGGAAACCGCCGGAGCATCGTCGTAGTGGATCACGAGGTGGCTGAGGAATCCGAGCTCATCCCCCCAGTCCTGCTCGATTCCTATCGAGTAGTGGGCTTCTCTGTCGAGAGCTTTTATGAAGCCCATCAGCTCCCGGTACTTCTCCCTCGGAATCCTCACCCAGACCCTCTGCCGCCCCCACTTGTTGGTCTTTACCTGGACTTCCGCCTCGGGGAAGCGGTCAGCTATTGCCTTCGCGACTTTCTCGGCTTTGGTAGGTTCTTTAACCTCGTTTATCTCGTTAGCATGAGCCTCACTCATTTTTCCACCTCCAAAGAGCCCTTGCTTGCGCAAGCGCTCGCGGAAAACGTTTTTCTAATCAACTGGACACTTGGGGGGGTGGGGGGCTTCTCAACTAGCCCTTTCCCAGTGTTCACCTCTCTGGAACGCCCTTCGGGCGATATGTGCTTGTGAACCTCCAAAAATTCCCTCATTTCTCCGAACCCCCCTTTAACTTCTCGACCAGCTTCTCCAGGGCCAAAACGACCCCCTGAAGTATCGCCTCGGGCCTCGGTGGACAGCCCGGGACGTAAACGTCAACGGGAATAACCCTGTCGAGGGGCGCGTTGGTGAAGGGACTCTCGTAGAAGACTCCCCCGCCGGTCGGGCACGCCCCAACGGCTATGACCATCTTCGGCTCTGGAGTCTGCTCGTAGGCCAACTTAACCCTCTCAAGGCTCTGGTTGGTTACGGGGCCGGTGACGAGGAGTATGTCCGCGTGCCTCGGACTGCCGACGAGCTTTACACCGAAGCGCTCCGCGTCGTAGCGGGGAGTTAATGCCGCTATTATCTCTATGTCGCAGCCGTTGCAGGAACCGCTGTTGATGTGGAATACCCATGGTGACCTCCCTATGAACCTGCAGAGCTGGGCTATTCTCTTCTCAAGCCTCTCGCGCTCGCTCCGGTTTTCCTTCTTCCCCTCGGCTGGAACCTTGATGCTCACTCCCAACACCCCCTCAGCCCCATATCAGGAGAACCCCCATAACAAACGCCGTCGTTATCACGAGGTAGCTCGCGTAGTCGGTTAGTAAACCGGTGTGCTCCCTTCTAAGGGCTGTGAAGAAGCTCTTGAGGGCGTAGGTCAAGCCCCACATGACGTTCCGCCCAGTGTAGTGGCCTTCTAAGTGCTCGAAGCCCGGGATGACCTTATCTGGGTCCTCGGCGCTTATGAATATCTTTGCCCCGGGCCCTGTTTCTCTCGTTCCCATCCCGCTTCTCTTCGCCCACTGGTCGAGGAGGTAAGCCAAGATCAGTCCGATGATGAACACGAAGACGAAGTAAAGAGCATCCCAGTAGCCGAACACATCAACCACCCCCCATGAGCGTCGCTATGTAAGCCAGCTGATTTTCGAGGGCCCTCGCAGCTGGAATCATGACCTTGTCGCTTATCTGCCACGGAAAGAGCCCCATGACGATTATCGCTATTGTGAGGATCACCATCGGCCAGAGCATGCTCTTTTCTGGGTCTTTCGCCTCCATGACTTTTTCGCTCGGCCTTCCGAAGAAGGTGTAGAGAACCCTGACATAGGCAGCGGTACAGAAGGCAGTCCCTATTATCGCTATCGCGCCCAAGACGGGATTGAAGAGGGCCGAGCTTTCGTAGATGAGCCATTTGCTCGCGAAGCCGTTC
>WAKU01000016.1 GCA_015523195.1 Thermococcus sp. | reverse complement strand
TCCCGCTCCAAAATCCTTTCCCTCTTTTCGGCCTTTCTCGTTGCCTTCACCGTTTTAGCTGTCCTCCTCCACTTCGCCTTCGGCTTCCAGTACGTCGTCGTCCTCACCGACTCCATGGAGCCCCACGTAAATCCAGGCGACCTCATCGTTACCTACCCCGCGCACGACGTGAAGCCCGGCGACGTGATCCTCTACCGCCTCGACCTCGGTGGGAACCGCTACTACATAACCCACCGCGTGGTTGGGACGGAATACGACGGCTCCAGGAGGCTCTACTACATAACCAAAGGCGACAACAGGGAGTTCAGAGACCCGTGGAAGGTCTACCCGGATCAGATCGTCGGGAAGGTTCTCCTCGTGGTTCCAGCGGTGGGGAGGCTCTTTGAATACGCCGGCGTTATAGTGCTCCTCATCTTCTTAGCCCTGATAGCCTCCATAGCCTACGAGATAGGGGTTGTCATAACCGAGGGAGGAGCCGAAGAAAAGAACCTGGAGAGGGTCAGAAAGACCGGGAGGATGTACCTGGTGAGGAGGGCCAGGCGGCCCGGCAGGGGGCACTTTTAAGCCCATTCGTCCTCTGGTATCGCCTCTCTCTTCGCTGGTATTATGCAGAGGAACTCCAGCGTTTCTCCCGTTGCCCTGTACCCATGGGGCTCGTTGGGCGGAACGTAGAGGAAGTCGCCAGCCTTAACACGGTGCTCCTCCTTCCCGTTGGTGATTATCCCCTCCCCCTTTACGATGAATATTTCGTGCTCCCAGTCGTGCTGGTGCATGGGGATCTCGGAGCCCCTTTTCATGACGAAGTATCTCATTGCGTAGTTCTTGGCCCCGATTTTCGGGGAAACGAGCCAGCGGATCGTTACGCCCTCAAACCCCGTCTCCTTCTCGGGAACCTCTGTGTAGTGACCGACGAACATGGTACCACCGTTCAGGGTTGAACGTTGGGGTATATAAAGTTGCTTTCGCAGAAGTCTTTTTAACCCGTTGCATCAAGGGGTTTTGGTGATAGCATGAGAAGGTACGCCCTCCTTTTGGTCGCCATCGTTATCCTCGGGGTTGTTGCGAGCGGCTGCCTCGGTGGGGGCACCTCAAAGACGCCCTCAAGCACCTCAAGCGGAAAGGTCCAGCCAACCACCTCCTCATCCCAAACCGCATCCGGATCCAGTTCGACTTCCTATACGTCAACTTCCCCCACGTCCTCGGCAACCCCAACCTCCACACCAACTTCCTCGGAGACAACAACCTCTGAGACGAGCTCAACCACGAGCTCCCCGGCTCCCCAGGCACCGATGATAAACTTCTCAGCCTACAGGAGCAGGGGCTCGGTGATAGGCTCCTGGAGGGAGCTCTTCAATGCGAGCAGGGTTTACACGGTTCCGGGTTACTGGGATCTGGTCAAGAACTACCTTCCCAACGCGAGCGTTGAGGACGTGGCGGTTTACAAGTGGGGGATAGCGGTTCTCCCGCCGGAGCTCGGCATTAAGCTCCTGAGCAGCGGGAGGGTGAGGATTGAGAGGGTTGACTACTTCGGCTACGTGCTCTACAGGAACGGCTACCACTTCGTCGGGCCCGACAAGGGCATTATAGCAGTTTTCAACAGCAAAGATGGGAAGAGACTGATAGTCACGGGAACGAGCAGGGCAGGCGTCGGACTCGCCCTCAGGGAGCTTGTAAGGATACACTCCCCCTCGGATGTCCCGTCGTTCTACGTCTACCGCTACGGCCAGTTCGAGGCCCTCGCCCTCAAGGAGATAGGCGACGTCAACTGGGACGGTATAGTTGAGAAGGACGAGTACGTAAGGGACTACCCCCTCTACTACGACGAGCCCTTCCAGTTCTACTGGAGGGTTGTCGGCGGGGAGAACGTGAGCGTGAGGGGGGCCTTCATAAGGCTCGTTAACGGGAGCACAGTCTACCTCCGCGCCCTCGGCTTCAGCGTGAACGTCTCGGTCAGGCCTTCGGGAAAGAACCTGACCTTCGTCATTGAGAACGTGAACCCCGCGTACATTGACTATCCCAAATGCGCCTCCGTTAACGGAACGACGATAAAGATAACCTCCACCTCCGGTTTCATAATTAAGCCCCTCCCCGTCTCGAACTACACCGTAATAGCCTTCGGAGACCACAGACCGGCCCACAGAAACGATCCTGTTCCCGAGGTCTTCAGGAAGATAGTCAAAGAGGCGAACAACCGCTCGGCGGCCTTCGTAATCGACAACGGTGACCTCGTCTACTCCGGCAGGCTGGGGGAGTGGGTGGACCTCATGAGAGTCTGGCACTGGAACAAGCCGATTTTCGTCTCCCCCGGCAACCACGAGTACCAGGGCGAGGGGAGGAACATCTACCACTACCTCTTCGGCCCCGCTGAGGACTTCGCCTTCACCCTCGGGAGCTTCGGCTACGTCTTCCTCGACGACGTTGACAACGGCTACAGCCTTGTTCCTGCCCAGTGGACTTTCCTTGAGGAGTGGCTCAAAAAGGACAACGAAACCGGGAGGCGGACGGTTATCATAGCGCACGCACCGCCCTACGACCCGAGGCCCAACGGCCGCCACACGATGAACGAGGCTTCCGCCAAGAAGCTGCTCGCCCTCATGAGGAAGTACAACTCCTTCGGGATATTCAGCCACATCCACATGAACTGGTACGGAACATACGAAGGCGTTCAGATGATAATAACCGGCGGCGCAGGAGCGCCTCTCTACGTGACGGATCCGTCAAAGGGAGGCTTTTACGGCTACGCCGTCCTCGGCATGGAGAAGGATGGGGAGATCAAGGTTTCCTTTGTGAGGGTCGGCTGAGGCCGGCCAAAAAGTTTTTATGTGGTTTTTTCCTTTCCCCTCCAGAAACCGGTTGAGTGCCTGTTCTAAAAAGAGGAGAGGGGTAAGAGCGATGCCAACGGTCAAAGTGGATCCAGAGGAAATAAAGAGGATCAAGAAGGAAATCGAGGCCCTTGAGAAGGAGAGGAACGAAATAAGGGCCAAGCTCGAGGAGCTCGAAAAGGAGCTCCAGGGCTGGATACAGAAGAGGGACGAGAAGAACAGGGAGGTTCAGGGGCTCCGTCAGAAGGGCAGGGAGTACAAGGCGAAGAGGGATGAAATCAACGAGCAGATTAAGGCGCTCAAAAAGAACCGTGAGGAGATTAACGCGAAGCTCGACCTTCTCTATCAGGAGATACTGGAGTACAGGACCAAGAGGGACGAGTACAACCAGCTCAGAAGGCTAAACATGCCGGCCAGCAAGATCCAGGAGAAGATAGAGAAGCTTGAGTGGGAGCTCCAGACGAACCCCAAGATAACCCAGGAGAGGGAAAAGCAGATAGTGGACCAGATACAGGTTTTAGCGACAGAGCTTGAGATAATACAGCAGGCCGATCGCTTCCACAAGAAGCTGGTCGAGGCGAGGAAGAAGGTGGACCAGCTCAAAAAGGCGAGGAGGGCCATAAACCTTGAGATACAGAAATTGGCGAACCAGAGCCAGCAGTTCCATGAGATGATGATAAAGTCCTTCAACCAGGCCGACGAAGTCAAGAAGGAGGCCGACCAGTACCACGCAAAGGTGATCGAGGTCCGCGACAAGGTCAGGGAAGTGAGGAGGCAGCTCCGTGACCTTGAGAAGAAGATCAGGGAGTACGACGAGAGACACAAGGAGCTCATCGCCTACCGCCTCGTCGCCAGGATGAGAGCCAGGAAGGACAGCAGCTTTGAGAAGGCCGTGGACGCCCTTGAGAAGTTCAAGAAGGGTGAGAAGCTGACGCTCGACGAGCTGCTCCTCCTCCAGAGGTACAACCTCGTGTGATGCCGATGGAGACGCTCAAGCACGACGGGCCAGGGAGGCTCGGCTTAGTCGAAGTTAGGGGTAGATCGTTCAGGACGCCGGCCTTAGCAGGGCTCGACTTCACCCTCTCCCCCTTCAACTCCTTCTTCCACCCAAATGAACCCGGCGACTACGACTTCAACCTGGCCCCCGCGATTCCCCTCGCCTTCTACACCCCGGGGGAGGTTGTAGAAAAGGCCCTCAAAAGGCTCTGGAGTGCAGATTACGGTGGATTCAACGCCTTCTACCTCCCCGCCCTGAGGAGAACTGAGTACTTAGGCGAGTTCTTCAGGATAATAGAGGGGAACGACTTCGATGCGGTCTACCTCGGCAACTCCAAAATCCTCATCAGGGAGCACCGCTACTTTGTGAGAACCCTGAGGGAGCTCCGCGAAAGGTTCCCGAACCTCATGGTAATAGCCGACTTGGAGCCCTTCTTCTACCCGTTGGCGGTTTACCTCGGGGTTGACGCCTTCGACACGCGCTCGCTCAGGCTCTACGACTTCGAGGGGAAGGGCTTCACAGGCTTCAGCCCACTCCTCTGGGGGAATAAAGCCAACTCATTGGACTTCGCGAGGGAAACGCTTTTCCTCGTCAGGAAGGCCATTGAAGAGGGGAAGCTCCGCTACTTAGCTGAGAACTACTTCCCGACCCAGTACCACGCCGGGATCCTGAGGATAGCCGACCTTGAGCATCCTGATTACCTCGAAAAGTACACGCCGATCCAGAGGGAGACGGTCTACTTCATAAGCGACGCCTCGATCAGAAGGCCCGAGGTGAGGCGCTGGCATTCCCGCGTTGCAGAGCGCTTTGTGCCACCCAAAAACACCGAGTTAGTACTCCTCTTCCCGTGCTCTGCGAAAAAGCCCTACTCCTTCTCCCGATCCCATACCCTCTACAGGAAAGCTATGAAAGAGGCCCTCGGTTCCGGAATAGCTAAGGTTCACGAGCTGATCCTGACCTCACCCTTCGGCGTCGTTCCGCGCGAGTGGGAGTGGTTGGCTAAATACGACATAGTCGTCACCGGCCACTGGAGCGAGGAAGAGGTAAAGCCCGCCGCTGAACTGCTCGCCAAGACCCTCGAAAAGTACCCCAAGGACGTGCCCATAATAGCCCACCTCGACGAGGCCTACGTGGAGATAGCCAAGCTCGCCTCCGAGATGATTGGGAGGGATATAACCTTCACCCGCGTCGAGAACGGAACAACGAGCAGGAAGAGCCTCGAATCACTGAAGGAAACGCTGAAGGGGTTCGAGATCGAGGGAACGAAGGAGGACAGAAGCTACCGCTACTTCGAGAGCATAAGGAAGGTCTTCGACTTCTACTTCGGTGTTGGCGCCGGTGAGGCGGTTCTCCCGGACGGCGGAAGGGTGAGGGGAAGCAAGATGCTCCGCCTCTTCGTCGATAACCAGCAGACAGGGACCTTCATGGAAGGCGTGATAAGCGTCACTCCCTTCGGCATGCAGCGGATTTACGACAAGCTTAGGGCCTACTGGGTCAGGATAGACTTCGACCTCCGCGGCGACGTATTTGCTGTGGGCGTGAACGAGGCCGATGAGAGAATCCGCCCGGACGACATAGTCGGCGTCGTGAGGGATGATAAGGTTGTGGGCGTCGGGAAGGCCGTCCTCGCTGGAGAAGAGATGGTAACGGCGAAGAAGGGCGTCGCAGTTAAGGTGAGGAAGAGGGCTTAAGGTTTTAAAGCTCCCCTCCAAGCTTTTCCCATGCCGAGGCACTTCCGCAGAGGCGTCAAGAGGGAGCACCACTTTCTCAAGGGCCTTGAGAGACCGCTCGAAGAGATAGCCAGGATTCCGGGGGTTAAAAAGGTCATCCCCGGCAGGATATACGCGAGCGATTCAAGGGGCTTCGAGATAAAGGTCTCAAGGGAGACTAAGACCGGTTTAAAGCTCATAGCGAAGAGCGATGGGAGCGTTCAGGAGGTCTTTCTTGTTGTGGATAAAGACGACAGGGAGAGAGTTTGGGGAGAAATTGAGAGGCTTTTTAGGGTGAATGAAAAAGGTTAAAATTTGTTCTGCGGGACACAATAACCATGAGAAACGAAGCGAGGCTTTTATGGGAGCAGGCTTTGGAGGATCTGAAAACGGCTGAGGCTTTGATAGACGTGAAGCGGTACTATGCCAGCGTGTTCTTTTCTCAACAGGCCGCGGAAAAGGCTTTAAAGGCCCTTTATATCGAATTAGAGAGGGAGTTTCCGCCGAAAACTCACAGTCTCCTCAGACTGGCAGACGAGCTGGAGATCAAAGATGAGGGGATAATAGACGCCCTCCTCGACCTGAATCCCGAGTACATAGTGACCAGGTACCCTGATGCCGCCAACGAGGTTCCGGCAAGGATATACAACAAAAGGATGGCAGTTGAGCATTTCGAAAAGGCAAAGAAGGTGATCGAGTTTTGCAGAAAAAAGCTTGGACTTTGAGGATTGCTGAGATAATAAAGAAGAGCTATCCCGATGCGAAGATAATCTTCTTTGGTTCCAGGATTAGGGGGGACTACCTCAGGGACAGCGACTACGACGTTATCGTCGTTTCAAAGGCCTTCCGCGGGAAACACTTCACCGAGAGGTCGAGTGATGTGCTGAGAATCCTCTGGGAGGCTGGAATCGTTGGGGACTTCGAGGTCCTCTGCTACACTCCCGAGGAGTTCGAGAGGAAGAGAAAGGGCCTGGGGATCGTGAGGGAGGCGCTGAGGGAAGGGATCGTTGTATGAACTGTGGGAATTCAGGATTTTTCTGCTAAATGGGAGTCTTTTTAAGTCATATGATCCAAAATTCTACGGTGATGTCATGATGTCCGTGCGGAGGGCCATCAGGGGGCTTGTGCGTATCCACGCTGGCTTTGCCGTTGTCCGCATACGCTCACTGGGGATAACCTGGCCCAAGAAATGGGACGTTGACCTTCTGGAAAAGTTTGTGAAGAAAACCGGAAGGGATTGAGGGCGTTCAATTTTTAGGCAGTTCTCTATTCTTCGAACTCCACAACGATCCAGTGTCGGGTCTCCTTCAGCTTCATCGAGACTTTATCCTTGCCCTCTACCACGCGGGAGGCAAAGGGCCTGAGCTCGTCCACAACACCCCTATCCTTTCCCCTAAAGGTTATCTTCAGAGGAAGCTCCTTTATCAGGAGCGCGTTTCCCTTGAGAAGGTAGTACTCCCTCCATGGGCCCACTAACCGAAAGCCGTGCTTTGATAGAATCTTAATAGCATCTTTTGGCATTATCTGGTGGAGCTTTAGCATGCTGGCACACCTATCCGTTTTGCGATTCCCTTGAACTTACCCCAGCTCTCCCTTCCCCTCGAAGAACTCCACCAGCTCCTCGTCGCTTATCTCCTCATCGGCATCGGTGTAGCCGAGCTCCCTCTTCTGGAGGTCTATTAGGCCGGGCGTGAGCAGAAGCTTCCCGTTCAGCTTGGGCACCGCGTAGTGGAGCGTTATCTCGCTGAACTCGTCGAGCTTTACCGTTGGGTTCTCCTCGTACCCGATCTCCCCCAACCTCTTCCCGTCCGCTATGAGCTTCGCCACTATGCTCGCGCCGTCTATCGAGTACTGGGGCTTTCCGATGTGCCTCACTTTAACGCCTTCCATCCTTGACGTTATGAACTCCCTTGTCCTGCCCCGCGGAACTGCATCACCCAAAATTCCGCCGACGACTATTACCGTGTTCTCTCCTATGTCATCTGGCCTGAGCTCCTCCTCCGCCTGAAGGTCGAGGACTATGAGCTTGGAGCGGTCGAAGGGGAAGCGCGTTACGCTTTCAGTTAAAACGCTCCCGAGCTTCGCGAGCTTTTCCCTCTCGTCCTCACGAACGTTCGTGAAGATGAGCTTATCCTTCCACCACTCGGCCACGTGGCTGTACTCAAGCCAGAGCCAGTCGCTTATCTCCTCAAGGTGCTCGATCACCAGGTAGGGCATGATCCCACCTTCAGGGGTTTTCAAGGGTCCTCTTAACCCTTTCCGTTATGCTTCTGTGATCGGGGAAAGGGGGAAGAACGCGGTTTCATGAGCTGTTTGGCCGAAGAACATTAAAAAGGAAAAATGCCTAACGGCGCCTCCTGATGAAGAGGGGTATGAGGGCGAGCCCCACAACGAAGGCTGGACCGCAGACGGAGGTTATGCCTGTGGTCGAGGTTCCCTTCCCGGTCTCAGGGGTTGACGAGTTCGAGGGGTTAAGCGTTGGTGAAGAGGTTGAGGAACCGGTGCCGTTCGTTACCATTGTCGGAGCTGTGCTTGTGAAGGTCGGTCCTTTCTCAGTGGGCTTCAGAAGGAATACACCCGCGCTCTCGCGGGCGTACTGGTAGAAGAACATTGCGTTTACGATGTCCTCGGTGGTGTTGCCTTCCTCGTAGCTCTCGGCGAACTCGTAGTAGGCTATGGCGAGAAGAGGCTTTACACCCTGTTCCTCGGAGATTCCTATGGCGGTTTTAGCGGCCTCTTTCATCTCGCTGAGCTTCTCCCTGAGTACCGTTACGTTGTCTATCGCGAGTGTGTCGAGGAAGACCTCTCCCCTGACCCTGGCCTCCATGGCAGTGAAGATTGCCGCCGAGTACTTCCCGTCGTCGTAGTACGTCTCGGCCTTGTTTATCGAGTCCGTCAGGTCGTTGCCGAGGACGTTCCCGTACATTGACTCTATGTATGTGGCTATCAGCTCCGAGCTGTCTATGTAGTTCCTCGCCGTCTCCTTGAGCATCTCCCTCTCTATCACCTTTTTTCCGGCGTACCTCTCGCCGAGCTGCACCCAGAACCTCGCGGTCTTTGCCCTCTCGTACGCGTAGGCCGCTTGGTCGATTGCATCCCAGTAGTCCTGCCCGTAGAAGTACTTCCATGCGTCCTGTACGGAAGACTTCGCATCCTCAACCCTCTCCTCCGCCGCAGCGACTGCCTGGAGCATGGTCAGGCCGCGTATCTGGGTTCCCCCGACGATCTTTTCAGTTTCGTTGATGTAGTTTTGGGTTTTCCTTATGAAGCCGGCAACGTCCTGTGGTGAGGACGAACTTGCGTACCACTGGACGTGCCTTATGACTATCCTCGCCTGGAAGTCCTTGCTCAGGGCCGTATAGTACATCCCATTGTCTATGGCTTTCTCTGCACTGTCCAAAATCCCTTTGGCCTTCTGGAGGGCCTCCATGAGTGCCGAATAGGTTTCATAGTCGAGGTTGCTCTTCTTCAGCTCTTTGAGAACCTCCTGGTAGTAGGCGGTCGTGTTCCGGTAGTCGCTCTGGGCGTCGTTCTTGAGGAAGGAGGTGTCGATCTTCACAACCGGCGGAACCTGCGGCTTCGGGAGCCTGTGCCCGGTGAAGTAGTAGACGGCCTCGTAGATATCGCTGACCTCCTTCACCTGGAGGCCCCACCTCTCCTTCGCGTATTCAACCACGTCAACCTTTTTGCTCCTCGTCGTTATCTGGACTATTCCCCCTATCGTCCTCTTGCTCGTCTCCTGGACAACCTGAATCCTCTGTCCCTGGGGGATCAGGAAGAGCTTCGCCCCCACGGAGGCCGCGGCCCCGGCCTTTTCGAGTATTCCACCGACCGGGCCTATCGTGCCGTCCGGGTTTATCATACCGGTCATCATTACGTTAGGGTTGATCTTCCAGCCTTCGAGGGCGGCGATTATACCAACGGTCATCGTACCGCCCGCAGAGGGTCCCCCAATGATCGGGGCGTCGGCCCTCACCTGAATGAAGACGTCGTACTTGCTCATGTCCTTTCCGGTTACTTTACCAGCCATCTGGGCCGCGAGCCTCGCGCTGGCCTGCATGTCTACCTGTGAGAGGGGCCAGGTCTCTATGTAGACGTGCCCGCTCCCGGGTGCCACCGTCACGACGAACTGGGTGGCCACGCCAATCAGTCTTCCGTCGGGAGTTTTTGATACGGCAGGGGCTTTGAGAACAACGGTGTGTCCCTCGCAGGGGCACTGGGCTGCAGAGAGCGGAAACGCCATTGAGATAACGGCTAATGCAATGAACAGCGCTAAAACCTTCTTCATAACCCATCCCCTTAAGCCCCTGTTTGGAATGTATTAAATATTTTTCCCTTCCACTCTAAACTTAAATCCTCCAAAGGCTCTGGTTTCAGGGTGGTTTCCATTCAAAACGATACCTTTTAAAAAGCCTTGGCGTTTCCCAGAGCTGGGGATGCAGGTGGGGCTCTTCAGCGAGCTGATAAACAGAAAATTCCAGAACATCGCCGAGAACCGTTATAAGGAGATAGTTGAGAGATACCGGGAGTTCTTCCTGAGCAAGGAGGAGCTCGTCATACCCCGGGTTTTCAGGGTGTTCCTGCTCCTCGACAGGTATTCGGAGAAGCCAAACGACGACGTGTACGAGACCTTAAAGGCCTATCCCAATGCGCGGGTATGCCTCCTCTACGTTGTGGAGGAGTCCCTTGTGAGGCTCGTGGCCAGCACCCTCGGGGAAGAAGAGGCTGAAAAGCTCAGAACTCTTGAAATCAACTTCGGCAACCATGTCCTCGACGAAGTGGAGTCCAAGCTCAAGGAGATGAAGTTTGAGGTCGAGAGAAGGTTTATTTTCGGAGTTAGGGCTGAGGAACCCCTTAAGTTTGAGGATGATTGTGACCTCTTCATTATCTCAAAGCACTACGGCTCCGAGACCTCAAGGACTTATCCCGTGAGCCCCATGGTCTACCGTATAGTCCAGCACATTGAGAAGCCCATCGTAATATACTGAGGTGGTGAGCATGGCAATAACAGCGCAGGAGATCGCGGCCCTATCGATATTCACCGCCGTTTACACTGCGATAATGACTGAGAAGCTCCACAGGACAGTGGCGGCTATGGTGGGGGCTTCCCTGGTTCTTTTGATCAACATAGTGCCGTGGGAGAAGGTTCCAGAGTACCTCGATCTCAACACGATACTCCTGCTGGCGGGGATGATGGTTATAGTCAACGTATCACGCGAGAGCGGCCTCTTCGAGTACATAGCGATAAAAACGGCCAAGCTCTCCAAGGGTAACCCCATGAAGGTTCTCCTCCTGTTCTCAGTCGTGACGGCGCTGGTGAGCTCGTTTCTCGACAACGTTACCACGGTTCTCCTGCTCACCCCAATGCTCTTCTACATAACGAGACAGATGGACGTTGATCCGGTTCCGTTCCTCCTCTCGGAGATCTTCGCATCGAACATAGGCGGGACGGCGACTCTGATAGGCGATCCCCCGAACATAATGATAGGCTCAGCCGCCCACCTCGGCTTCAACGCCTTCCTCCTGAACATGGGCCCAATAGCTTTTGTCGATCTCTTCGTTACCGTGGCGATAATATACCTCGTCTACAGAGGGGAGATGAAGTCTCACGGGGAGAGGGAGGAGGCGATAAAGCTTGCCATAATGTCCCTAAATGAGGATGACGCCATCTCCGATCCCGTACTGTTCAGAAAGGCGCTGATAACCTTGGGTCTTGTTATACTCGGCTTCTTCGTCCACGACAGGCTCGGCGTTGAGCCCTCGGTTATAGCCCTTAGCGGGGCCTCCCTTCTCCTTCTCTGGAGTGGCGCCAGCCCCGAGACCGCCCTCGAAAAGGTTGAGTGGGCGACCCTCTTCTTCTTCGGCGGCCTCTTCATAGTCGTGGGCTCCCTCGTTGAGACAGGTGCCATAGCCCAGCTTGCCGGCTGGATGGTAGGCCACATATCGGGCGAGGGGGACGCGGTGCTTATCATAACGTGGTTCTCGGCCTTCTCAAGCGCGGTCGTTGACAACATCCCCTTCACAGCTACAATGATACCCCTCCTAAAGGCCATGGGAGGCAGTCTGAACACGCTTCCCCTGTGGTGGTCGCTCTCCCTCGGGGCGTGCCTCGGCGGAAACGGCACGGCCATAGGCGCGAGTGCCAACGTGGTCGTGCTCGGCATAGCGCACAGGGAGTCAATAAGGATAAGCTTTGGGGACTTCCTCAAGGTGGGGATGGTCATAATGGTCTCCACCGTTGCCGTTGGAACCCTGATCATATGGCTAAGGTACATAGGATTGTGAGGTGATGACATGAAGATACTCGCCCTTATAGACGGCTCGAAGTGGAGTCAGAAGGCAGCCCTCTACGCCTTTTCGGTTGCACGGGGTAGGAAGGCCAAGGTCGTCCTCTTCTCCGCCCTGGACAGGCGGGAGGCCAGGGTGATAGCCTTTCAGCTCAGCATGCGCAGAGGGAACGTTAAGGAGATGGAGCAGTTTGAGGAGACGGCATGGAAGGAGATGAAGAAGGGCGTTAAGGAGATACTCACGGCCCTCCTCGAACTGGCGAAGGATGAGGGAATAAACTGCTCCATCAAGATCGTCGAGGGAGACGCTAAGGAGAGCATACTCCGGGAGGCCAACTCCGGCTCCTACAACCTCGTCGTTATGGGGGCCTACGGAAAAAGCGGGAAGACGCGGATAGGCTCGCTCCTTGAGGAGGTCATAGGCCTAATAAACCCACCGGTAATGGTCGTCAGGTGATCAGAAAAGCCTTCCCTCCACAAGCACGGGAGGGGCCTTGAAGGAGCCCTTCCTGACAGTTCTCTTTCCAATCCCCTTAATCCCCTTTAAAAGTTCGAAGACGTTCCCAACGAACATTCCCCCTTTCATGGGGTCGCCTCCAACTCCCCTCCCATACGCGAGCTCCACCGGGAGGGAGAAGTCGCCGGAAACTGGATTTGCCGTGTGCTCTCCGAACAGCCTGCAGACGGCAACTCCATCGAAGCCTTCGATGTCATCCTTCCCCGGGAGAACCTCGATGTTGCTCGTCCCTATCACCGGGGTATCCCTGAAGGTTCTCAGTCCGTTCCCCGTGCTCTCCATACCGAGTAGCGAGGCGTAGGTGTGGTCGAGCAGGAGGGACTTCAGCTTTCCCCCTGTTACCAGTCCCGTCCTCTGACCGGGAACTCCCTCCCCGTCGAAGGGGTAGCTCCCAGGAGCGCCAGGAAGAGTGGCATCGTCGAGTATGGTGACCAGGTCACTCCCAACGATTTCACCCGGCTCGGAGAACCTGCTGTTGCCGTGGTAGACGACATCGCCCCTGAGGTTCTCAAGGAGTATCGAGAGCACCGAGCCGAAAGCCTCCGGGCAGAGCAGCAGCTCCCCCTCATAGGGTTTGGTCTCTTCCCCGCGGTAACTATCCCCTGCCAGCTCAACCGAGCGCTTTACTATGGCGTCGGCTTCCTTCAAGGCCCCGAGGTCTCTGTAGGAGTTCCATTCGTAGCCGCTGCCGCTCCCGCCGTTCATCTCGACTGCGTACGATGAAAAGGCCAGCAACGTTTCCCAGCTTGATAGCTCAATCCCGTTTGAGTTCACCACTCCCCTGTGGACGACCGAAAGACCCAGCCCGCCGGATAAGGTTTGGTTCCTTCCCTTGAGTTCTCTCATGCGCTCCGATAGTCCGTTGGCGAGTGAGTAAGCCTCCTCGAACGGCATCTCCGCTATCCGGCGGTCGTAGAGGCCCTTCACTCGGGCAGGCTTCCTCACCTCCGGAAAGCCCTTGAAGGGCATCTCCCCGACCTTGGCAAGCTTAACGGCCCTCTTCACAAGGCTTTCAAGCTCTTCTCTCCTATGATTGAGGCCGGTTACGTAGGAAAAACCAGTCCTCCCGTTGATTCCAATCCTGAGTCCTACTCCCGAGAAGAAGCTCCTCTGGGCCCTTTCAACGGACTCCCGCTCTATGCTGAAGGAGTCGCTCCTCCCCTTCTCCCAGTAGATTTCCCACTCAAAGCCCCTGTTCCTTAGTAATCCCGCCAGCTCCCCTATCATTGACCCACCAGCTTGCCTGCCCTAGAGCTCATTGTAGAGCCTGAGAAGCCGGTTGTAGGCGTTTTCCTTCACCTCGGCGAGCTCTCCAAAGAGCTCCGCCTCCCCTTTACCGGCCATTCTCTGGAGCTTCCTGTAGACGTCCCTCCCTATCGCCTCGGAGAGGAGGGCCAGGGCGATGGCCTTCTCGATGTCCTTCACCTCAAGCATCTCCCTGCAGACGGGCAGGGCATCCAGGGGTGGGGCGTTGAACTTTGTGGGCTTCATTCCCGGATAGGCCCTTTCGAAGAGTTCCCTCATTCTGAGCGCGTGCTTCCTCTTCTCCGCCGCGAGCCTTTTGAACTCCTCGGCCACACTGCCCCCGACGCGCTCCGCCAGCCACTCGTACGTCTCGGCACCGCACTCCTCGTTGCAGATCGCATAGCTCAGCAGTTCGCGGCCGTTCAGGTTTCTGAGAAACGTTTCAACATCTTGGATGATGTCCACATCTATCACCAACGTCACCACCATTATCTGTTGGAGGCGGGGCATATATACGTTCGCCCCTGAAGGCCCAGTGATCAGCCCAGCCCGCCAACTCTGGCCCTCGTGAGGATGTGGGGCCCGCCGTCGTCCACCGGAACCCACTGGCCCTTCCCGCAGTAGCCCGGGAAGCTCACCTTCACCTCCCTTCCGATGGCCTTTATCCTCCGGAGCACACCAAGTATGGATCCGGAGAGGCCGACGTCCCTGAGGTGCCCTTTTACTTCCCCGTTCTCTATGAGATAGCCCTCCTTTGCCCCGAAGGTGAAGGTTCCCGTGGCGGTGTCAACTTCCCCGCCTTTGTCCCCTATCATGTAGAGCCCTCTCCTGACCCCTTCGATGATCTCTTGGGTTTCCCACGTTCCACCCTCAACGTAGGTGTTGCTCATCCTTACGAGGGGCTGGTGGGCGTAGTCCTGGGCCCTGCCGTGTCCGTTCGCCCTAACCCCAAAGTGGGCGGCGGTCTCCCTGTCTGTTAGGTACTCCCTTAGAACGCCCTTCCTAATTACCTCAACCTTCCGCCCCCTGATGCCCTCATCGTCGTAGACGTAGGATCCAAACTTCCCCGGTATCGTTGGGTCGTCCACTACCGTCAGCTCCTCCGGCCCAAGGCTCTCCCCTATCCTGCCCGCGAGTATGCTCTCACCGTTCTTCACGCTGTCGGCCTCCACGGCGTGCCCTAAGGCCTCATGGATGAAAACACCCGTTAGCTCGGGATCCATGACCACGTCGAAGCTGCCCGCTGGCGGAGATGACGCCTTCAGGAGTTCATTAGCCTTCAGGGACACCAGGGAGCCCCATTCGTTGAGGTCGAGGTTCGAGACGAGCTCAAAGCCTCCAGTTCCCCCGAAGGCTTTCCAGTACCTCTGCATGTCCCCGGAGGAGAAGGCCGTGGATGCTATGTAGAGCCTGACCCTCGGCACGACAGTTCTGATCTCACTTCCCGTTGAGTTGATGTAGAGCTGCTCTTTTACAGAATCGCCGTAGCTTACCGACCTGTTCTTTATCGCCTCACCCTTAAGGGCTTTAGCTGCATCCCTCACGAGCACAAGCTTTTCATCGATGCCCAGCGTTTCGAGCGGGACTTCCTGTCTCACCGCAACCTCGTCCCTCACTGGATCCCCTACGTACACGGAGGCACTGCCCTTCAAGAGTTTGGCCGCCTTCATCGCTGTCTCGATGGCTTCCCCAGCCCTTTTCATGTCGTTGGCCGAGGAGAAGCCCCAGGCACCTTTGAAGGCCCTGACGCCGAGCCCCACCTCCTCGTTCTCTGAGAGCTCCTCCAGGTGGTCGTTCTGGATTGATATGGATGTTGACCTAACTCTTACAACCCTTAACTCGTAGTAGGCAACGCCGTACTTCTCGGCCAGCCTCTCCGCGGTCTTGCCTATCCTCTCCATGCCCCCACCGTAGCCTTCTAAGGCGCCCTCCTTATAAGACCGACCCAGCCTCTGGATGGTAAGAAGGGGACCGTTGTTCCATACTTTCGAAAGCTTTCCCTTATCCAATGGTCAATGATTATCAGAATAACTTCAGCGAAAAGTTTTTAAATGATCGTTAGTGTTTTTCTACTGGTGATTGTATGAACAAAGTCGGAGCTTTGTTGATCGGAATTATATTATTGGCAATCGTACCAAATGTGACGGGCCAAGGCGGCCCCTTCGCCGGAGCGGAGAACATGAATGGTACAGGGGGTAACAGAGCTTTCGAAGCGTTTTGGGGAATCTTGGGCAACGTTTCAACCCTCGTCGTTGAGGTAAACTCAAGCCCGGATCGGGATAACGTTGACAGCTTAATAAGATGGACGCATATCGGGGAAGAAAACGCCGGAAATATCTCGGCCCTCCTCTGGAAGGCCCTTCTTAACGCCAAGGACTCAGGCGTTAAGCTCCACTACACTGCAGACGAGCTTAGGGAGATGGCTTCAAACATCTCCCGCAACGGCTTACCTCCCAAAACGGTTCAAGCTCTCAAAGAGCAGGGGTGGAGTGATGATCAGATCAACGCCCTGATTTCTTACATCAGAGACCATTCGAATGAGATAGTTGGCGATTTTGATCTCGGTGCCTACCTTGAGGCCCTTTCCGACTCGTTCATTGAGGTTGGGAAGAAGTACTCCGATTATGAGAGCTGGGCCCTTGAGAAATATTATTGGCGTAACGCCCTATCAAACCCGCCGAGTGGTAGTACTGTCTCCAACCCCTACGTCAGCGCCTCTGAGGTGAATGAGCTCGACTACGCTGCATCAGCGGGGAGCACTGACAGCCTGTTATCGACGGTGAACTCCCTTCGGAATGACATAAAATTCGCGATAGTGGACGCTGGTACCGATTACTACACCAACGGGGGCGTCGAGTTCCAGACCACGAGTTTCTCAAGCTCGGGGGAGATCATCAGGACGTACTACTGGCCCAACGCCCTGAAGGCCTATCGCCTTGTCTCTGAGCTCTACACTGTTGCGGTTGCCCTAAAGAACGGGAACTCCAATGAAGACCTCTGGGACATGGTGAGACAGTACAGGAAAGAGCTTTTGCCCCTTCTTGACGTCAAGCTCGTTTCAACGGTGTTTATCCCGGCTCCAAGGCCGAGCCCCTCTCCAATGCCGACCCTCTTTGAACTTAGCTCGCCCCTGACGTCACCGTATGCCCCCTCTAATGAGCCGAAGTTGGTGATAACAGACGTCAAGGTCATAAGAACGGGTTCGGACTTCATCAGGGGTGTGTTTAAGTACCGTGTCAGAGTTGATTACTCCGTCTCAGGGGGACCCGTTATGATAGACTGGGCCAGCTTCAATGATGGGGCTGTGAGCAAGTCCTCCAATCCCGGTCAAATCGCCTATCCCGGAGCTGGAAGCATTCAGAGCCCCGTTTTCATAGTTCCCCTTGGAGACCTGCGGGCCTCTGTTTCGGGGGTAGTGAAGATTCGCTATCTTCCGATGACGAGCCCAAAGGGCGAGATCCCCAACGGAGGGCCGGGCGGTCCCGTCCGGGGTTACGGTAATGGTGACTATCCCCCGCAAGGGGCCCCCCGCGCTCGTCATGGAGACATACCACGGAACCCTCAGCCTGATATCCGAGGTCGACCCGGGGAAGGTGAGGTTCAGGGTTCAGGCCGTTAAGGTTGGAATGGGAGAGGTTGAGTACACGGCAAGGGTTTCAAACTTCAATCCCGTTCCAGTTAAGGGCACGCTGACCTTTT
>WAKU01000015.1 GCA_015523195.1 Thermococcus sp. | reverse complement strand
GAAGGTTTGAGAACGCTATTATCTGGTATACCCAAGCCACCAGCAGGAGTATTACACCAACGAGGATCACCAGTGTTAGGACACCCCACCAGAGGAACTTGGCAGTGCTCTCAAACTCTTTGACCCCCGTTATCCTGTACATGCCCATCCAGGCCTTCTTCTCGAAGTAGGCCGTCAGTATAATGGCCAAGAGGAGTATGATGAGACCGGAGATTATCAGGGCCTCTCCTTTCCCAGTGAGTCCTCCGTGCTCCTCACCGTAGGTAAAATGCATTGGGAACTGCTCTGGGCTTTGAAAAGAGATGAGTGCAGCGCTTATGATCAGCGCCCCCCCAATGAATCCCAGGACGAGGCCGATGATAAAACCCTTCAGGTAGTCTTTGAAGGGCCCCTCGTCCCCCAACTTGTTCCCGATCCCGTTCAGGGAGATCAGGATGAGGATAGGGGAGAGCAGGTAGATGATGCCGCCTATTCTGGGTATGAAGGCGGCGAGGGCGAGCAGAGAACCCACCAGCCCAAGGTTCCTCTCACTGCTTATGTCGACCACTTCCTCCGTGGGCGAGGGAGAGTACTCCTCCATCGGTACCACCTACAAATATAATAAAGGAGACCTTAAAAAGTTGCCCGCCCGTGCCAAACTTTATTAATACGCCCACATATCAAGGGGAGGTGATAGCATGCTGGAATCCATGTGGCACTTCATCAACCAGTACTTCATCCAGCCCATGTACACGAGAAGCGGATATAATTCGATAAACACGCTCGTTTACGCACTCTTATTCGGTTTTGGTGTTATCTACACATACAAATACATAATCAAACCCCTGAAAATACCGGTTGACGAGCGGCTCTTCTGGGCCGTAACGCCGATGGTGGTGTTCGGTGCGACAGTGAGGGCCCTCGTTGACGGGGGCGTTCTTCCGGAGAACCCCTGGCTCCTCACCCCCGGGATATTCTTCACCGCCTTCTTCCTCATACTGCCCCCCATCTTCCTCGACGCCAAGTTCAAGCTCTATCCAAAGATAACGATCGGCTGGGGAAGCCTCTTAGCACTTTGGGCGACGTACATGCTCGTTGCCAACGCCAAGAACTGGCGGCCCTACGAGCTCACCCTCCTCCACACCTTTGCAAGCTGGGCCGTTGTGATGGCCTTCTACAAGTGGAAGCCCTTCGATAAGCTCTACCTCTACACCGTTTTAGCCCACATGTACGACATGGGTTCAACTGTCGCCGCAATACACTTCTACCACTACCGCGAGGTTCACTGGGTCGAGAGCCACCTCGTCAGATGGTTTGGAGCCTACGCCTACTACCCGTGGATAACCGTGATCCTGATAGTGGTTTACTACGCCCTGAAATACCTGGTCACTGACGAGGAGGAGAGGCGCTTCTGGTACCTCGCGATATACATCCTCGGGCTCGGACCGGCGATCAGAGATCCGGCCCAGATGGTCCTCCAGGTTTAGTCCAGCTCGTACCTTACCTCCATAGCCGCTTTCTCTAAATCTTTTCCCACAGAAAAGCCTTCGAGACTGAAATTCAGTGCCTTAGCAATCCGCACGCCCTGCCTTCTGGGTCTTTTCACGACCTCAACAACCGTTGTGCAGATTGAGTTCATCATCGGAAGAACCATTGGAGCAGCGCTCTTCATAAGATCCACGTTAACAAAGTAAAACGTTTTCCCATTTTCGTTCCCGGCAAAGCCCAGAAAGTAGTCCACGAGGGAAATGGCATCCTTCGGGGAATAAAGCGCGAAGACCTTCGAGACCCCTAATATCACTACGACTGTTTTCGTTGAGTACTCTTCTACTAAGATGGGGGTTAGTTCCCTCTCAATCTTTGCCTCCTCGATTTTGGATATCTTCTTGATTATTTTACCAACCTCGTAACGCCCGCCGACCTTTATCACCTTTACATCCTCGTACCTATCCCTTGGTATTCCAAGGAGCGAAAGGTGCGATTGGTATTCCCTGAATGTGTCGAGGACGTCAATGACGACGATGTTGTAACCGTTCTTCCTTGCCCAGTTTATACAGGTCAGAAAAACGAGGCTCGGAAAGGCCGTGCTGTCAAACGCTATCAGACCGAGTTCGCCCCAGTAAGTCCCTTCCCAGACTCTGTACATCGGCAGAGAAGTGTCCCCTTCCATATTGGAACACCCCTCTAATCTGAGGTTTTAGAACTTAAATAAGTTTCTGTAACGGATCTTTAAATGGATCGATGGTAATATGATGGTTTCAGCCGGTAGCGTTTCGTTTTCTCCGGGCTTTCAGTTCCCTGCCCTCCTCTATCTCCCTCCTCAGGGTTTTCGCCTCTTGCTCGGCATCCCTAACGCGGAAGACCCTCGCTATCCTCTCTACAGCCTCAAGCTTCCTCACAATCCCGTCCAGCCACGTGAAGACGTCACCCGGGTAGACTATCAGCCCGTAGACCTTCCTGAAGTGCTCCGCTATCTGGGTGGGGTGCTTGCCACTCCTGCGGAGCTCTATTATTAAGTTGCTCACCCTCTCCATAGCGTAATCCGTGCACTCCTCCTCCGGGCACATGAAGAAGTCCTGGTAGAGCGTGAAGAGCCTCTCTGCCGCGTTGGGACTCAGCTCAGGGATCACCTTGTCGAGCTCGTCTAAGATGGACGCGAAGCTCGGGGAGAAGACGTTGGCGCTAAGTCTTCCCCTCACGGCCCTCTCAAGCTCCCTCTGGAGGACGCCCCCCATGTACAGGTTCCCGAAGGGCAAAAGCTTAACCGCTATCCACCGGGCCGGCTTTTTCCCGAGGTTTTCCCGTATGAACTCGGCCTCCTTAGGAAGGAGAAAGCTCATGCTCACGGCCCTTCCGTAGGGCGTAACCTCGACGATGGGCCCCTTAAGCCTCACAAACCCGAAGTCCTCCAGCTTCTCCAGGACTTTCCCTGCGCTCTGGTTGGCCCCCAAGCATTTAGCCTGCACTTCCTCAATAATATCGAGCCGGTTGAAGACGCAGGAATGAGCGAGAACGTTATCGCCCTCAAGCTCATCGCTCCATTCAACGAGAACGGGCTCTATTGGCGCCGTCAGAAGCTTAAAGGCAACTTCATCCTCCGAGCTTTCCATTCCAGCCGAGTACTTCCTCCCAGGCTCCACAACGAGGTAAACCCTTCCCTTCTCATGGTAGAGCGGCCTCCCCGCCCTCCCGAGCATCTGGTGAAACTCCCTAACGGTCAGCCACTTGTTGCCCATAGCTAAACTCTCGAAGATCACCTGCGAAGCGGGAAAGTCAACGCCCGCTCCGAGGGCCGCCGTGGTAACGATGGCATCGAGCCTCTGGGCCAAGAACTCCATCTCGGTGAGCTTCCTCTGTCTGTAGGGCAGACCGGAGTGGTAGGGCTTCGCGCGGAGACCTTTGCTCGTGAGATACGCTGAAAGCTCGTGCGTCCTCTTGCGCGAGAAGGTGAAGACTATCGTCTGCCCTTTGTAGCCCTGCCTCGACTTCCTCATGGATTCCGCTTTGCACAGACTGGCTATGTGCCTCCATTTCTCGCCCTCGTTCCTCGCTATTACCACGTGCCTCTCAAGGTCAACGGGCCTCTCGTCGTAGAGTACGAGCTTTAAACCGAGCTCTCCCGCCAGCTCCTCGGGGTTTCCAACGGTCGCGCTCAGGCCTATGAACTGGGCCTTTGGATAAAGCCTCCTCAACCTCGCTATGAGGCCGTCCAGGCGGGGCCCGCGCTCCTCATCGTCCAGCGTGTGGATTTCGTCTATGACAATCGTCCCCACTTTACCGAGCCTCCTGCCGGCGCGGAGGAGGTAGTCTATTCCCTCGTAGGTTCCGACTATCACCTCGGCGTCAACACCGGTATCAACGACAACGAGCTCGTCCCTCGTCTTTATCCTGCTCATCCCAACGCGGATGGCAACTCTAAGGCCGAGCTTTGAATAGCGCCTCTTAAAGTCCTCGTACTTCTGGTTCGCCAGGGCAACGAGGGGAACGAGGAAGAGCATCTTTTTGCCTTCCATCGCCTTCGGAATCCCCGCGAGCTCGCCTATCAGCGTCTTCCCGCTGGCAGTGGCAGAAACGACGAGGAGGTTCTCTCCGCTGAGGAGGCCGTTCTTAACGGCTAAGCTCTGAACCGGGAGGAGCTCTTTCACACCTTCTTTTTTCAGGACTTCCTTGAACTTCTCGGGAAGGGATAGCTCGTCAACCCTCAGCCTCTCAACCTTCACGTGCTTCGCCTTAAGCTCGTCCCACTTCGTTATCTCGGGATGTCTCGTCGGGTCGAAGCGCGGATCAAAGGCGTAAAGAACCTTGTCAAGGTCGCGGAAGCGCTCAAGCAGCTTCTTCGCCTGGTCGAACATTGCAACACTCTTAAACCTGAAGCGGAGCTCCCTTTTTAGCTCGTCCTCAGCACAGCGCTCGCAGATGTATTCGTTGTGGTACTTAACGCGGTTCCCTTCCGTGAGGACGGTTATCCTGCCGTCGAGGAGGCATAGACGGCACAGTTCAGCCCTCTCGACGCGCTTGTTCTGGAGCCTCCGCCTGAAGTAGTCCTCCCATTCATCGGCGTTGACGAGGACTATCCTGGCACCCCTGAGGAGCTTCTCCATCTCCTTCGGGTTCCTGTAATGGCTCCCCTCAAGGACTTTGAAGAGCCTCCCCTCGCGCATTATGAAGCGGTATATGGCGTCAGCCTTAAGGTTCCTCATCTGGCTGAGCTTCTCCGGCTCGTTTTCGATGAAGAACGCCTCAAGTTCGTTCTTCTTCCTCCCCGGTCTCACGACGAAGAGCATGAGAGCCTTCCCCCACTGGATGGAACAAGAAAAAGCTTATAAACGCACCCCTCAAAGAGGCCTTGGGTTAAAGGCTCAGGCTCATGTGAGGTGAAGGAAATGGCCATCTGGCAGGGAAGATCACTCAAAAAGCCTTCAGGTGGAAGGATAGTTCTCACCCGGAAGAAGAGAAAGAGGGAGCTCGGAAGGGAGCCCGCCAACACGAGGGTAGCCGAGGAGAACGAGAAGAGGAGGATCATAAGGGCCTACGGCGGCAACAGGAAGGTTCGCCTCGTTGAGGCCCTCTACGCCAACGTCTTTGAGAACGGAAAGGGCAGGAAGGTCAAGGTGCTCAACGTCCTCGAAAACCCCGCGAACAGGCAGTACGCGAGGAGGAACATAATCACCAAGGGCGCAATAATAGAGACCGAGGCCGGAAAAGCCATCGTCACCAGCAGACCCGGCCAGGACGGTGTTGTCAACGCCGTCCTCATCAAAGAGGGGAACGCCTGATTCCCTCTCAAATTTTAAACGCCTTTCTGAAAGCTGCTCGAACCCAGCAGTTCCCTTTTCCAAGCGCCACTTTTGGTCATCGTTAAGACCATAAAGGGCTAAAGGCTAACGGTACCGTAAAGTTTAGCGGGTTTACGGTGTTAACGGTTCAGGACATACCTCCTCTGGGAGCCACCGCCAATAGGCTTCACAATACCCAGAGCCTCAAGTTTTTTCAGCCTCTTGAGAACGCTGGGCTTTGATATTCCAGCGTATTCCGCTATTTCACTGCTCCTCCTTGGGATGGAGAGGAACTCGATGATTTTCCGGTCGATCTCGTCCAGCATCTTCGCTGAGGCCTTTTTGAAGACAACCTTAAACCGGTTTGCGCTGCTCCGGAACTCAACTTCAACTAAGCCGTGTCTCTTGCACTCGCTCTTTATCATCCTAAGCCCGTACCCGTACTTCTCGATGTAGCCGGAATCGTAGAGGAGGCCGCAGAGGTGAGGGTTTCTGGGGACGTGTTCCGGGTCGTTCAGATCAACTCCAGGCATCAGACCCCCGGGGTTCCTTATCACTAACCTGTCAGGGTAGATGAATACCCTCACATCCGCGGGTATGGCGTAGTTCCTGTGGGCGAAGGCGTTGATTAGTGCCTCCCTGATGGCCCTCGGAGGATACTCGGGCAATTTTTTCCTCTTTGTACCGCTCACCACTTCAACGCTTCCAATCTGGGACATCAGCTCGGCGTACATCTCCTCGATAACCTTCCAAATTGGTCCGCCGAACTCCTTACCCCATACAGGCTGGTCGTTCTCAATCCTGATTACCCTGCCCCCAGAGTGTGGGATGAAGTCCTGAGCATCGGTGAAGAAGAGAACCCCCGCGTTGGTCAGCTTTCCTCCTTTCACAGCCCTGGCGCTCCTCAGATAGCGGTTCCACTCCCTCCTCGGTATCTCCCTGCCCCGGGCCTCTCTCATCGCGGAGAAGAACCACTCCACGTAATCCTTCCGCATGTTCGAGATATCTACGGCTGGAAACTCGTCCCAGGTTATCGTTCCGAGTTCGGAGGAGAGCATGACTATCTCCTGAATTGACAGGGGCCTCATCCCAGAGCCCACCCGGATGTATGCGACTCCACCGATGGAGCAGAGGGTCTTTAACCTGGGGACCTCAACCACAACGACCTTCCTTCCGCCTATGTCCAGCGTGCTGGTTTTGATGCTCACCGGCGGAGTTATGTTCTGAAGAGAGGAAGCAAGAACATTTCCAACCTTTTTGGGGTCACAGCCGAGAATTTTCCCATCATCGGAAACACCGATGACCAGGTACCCGCCCTCCGCGTTTGCCATGGCACAGATTTCCCTCGCAATGTCCGGAGTGGCCGTTCTCTTGAACTCAACCCTCTCGTTTTCTCCTTCCTTTATAAGGGCCAGCAGTTCGTTCACGTCCATGATTATCGTTAACACTGTAAACCTCAAAAAGTTAACGGTAGCGTAAAGTTTAACGGGTTTACGGTGTTAACGGTAAGGGTGGTACCTCCTCTCCACCGCCTTCCTGAAGGGGAAATCAACCTCGATGCGCTCCATGATGGGCTGATGCTCTGGAGTTACGCAGGGGGTCACTCTTGAGCTCGGTTCCGAACAGCAGGGGAGTCAACCGCTTCGCGAGCCCCAGATAGGCCCTCCTCTGGACTTTAGTTGATATACGTTGACGCAAACGTCATCTACAACGCAATCGCGGAAGCAGAGCCCACGGAGTATGCACTCAAGGCTTGGAACTTGAGGGAAAAGCTACCTCGTGAACTGCGATAAATGGAATGGTTTACTTTTTTTCTTTTGAAAGCCTCGCCGCTCACAGCGGGAAGGAGGTCAGACGCCTAAATTCCACACCGATCAGCCATCTTCCCCAAGCTCTCCTTTCTCGGCATTCTTCACCACCAGTCCGCAACATTCTCCCATCCTCCAACCCTACAACTTCGCCTTCCTCAAGTCCTTTAAGATCTCTCGCAACCCTTTTAACTATCGGGGTGATAGTGTACTATCGGGGTGATAGATTTGTACTTCGACGAGAGACCCAAGAGCAGGAGGGAGGATCTGTACGATAGAGAAAGAGAGCTCGAGGAGATGCTGGCCTCAATTGAGTCCCGCAAACCGCTGGTAGTTCTCAAGGGAATCCGCAGGCTCGGGAAGACCTCCCTCCTGCAAGTTGCACTTAGCGAGGCTAAAGTTTCACACGTGATAGTGGACCTCCGCGGGGTAAACCCGAACTCAAGGCGCGACCTCTACCTCCGCTTCCAGAGCGCGCTTAACGAGTATTTCTCAAAAAACGCCTCCCTCCTCGCGAAGCTGAAGAATAAGCTAAAGTTCATAGAGGGCGTGAGCCTTTCAGGAATAGGCATTTCGCTCTCGTGGAAGAACCCGGAGACGCTGTACTCCATCATCTCAGCGCTCGAAGGCGATGGTTTTGTGATAGCCTTCGATGAGGTTCAGGAAGCGAGGGGACCAGCGGGAAAGGAGCTCGCCTCGTTGATAGCCCACTTTTACGATTACGGCGAAACAACGTTCATACTAACCGGCTCTGAAATCGGCCTCCTCTACGACTTCCTCGGCGTTGAAGACCCAGAGGCTCCACTCTACGGGAGGATCTTCCATGGGATAGAGCTTTCCAGGTTTTCCAAGGAGCAGAGCCTGGACTTTCTCAGGAAGGGCTTTGAACAGACCGGCCTTGATGCCTCAGAAAAGGTTCTGGAAAAGGCCGTTGAGAGGCTCGACGGAATAGTGGGCTGGCTCGTGAAGTTCGGTGTGGCTTCGCTCAGGGAAGGTGTTCGGGAAGATGTTATTGATAGAGTCCTTGAGGAGGCATCTAAGCTCGCTTTGGCCGAACTTGAGCGCTTCCTTGAAAAGAGACCATTAGCGAGGAAGCGCTACATGACGGTTCTTCGAGCGATAGCCTCGGGTAAGAGCACCTGGAGCGAGTTGAAGAGAGAGCTCGAAGGAAAAGAGAAGAGAAAAATCGAGGACGCCACGCTGGCGAGACTCCTCAACGCGCTTCTTAAGGCGTCGTTCATCGAGAAGAGGGTCGAGAGGCGGAACGTAACTTATCGTATATCCGACCCAGTCCTTGAGTTTGCCCTCCGCGGCTAAGTTTCCCTGAACCTCGAAAGTTCCCTCTCCATTATTCTCCTCGCCCGCTCCTCTGCCAGGGGCTTAACCAGCTCGATAACACGCTTCCTGAGCTCTTCAAGGCCCTCGCCTCTCAATGCCGAAATCCTCAGCGGTTCGAGGCCCTTTGCCTTAACGAACTTCTCGACTTTCCTTATCTTCTCCTCGTCAGCGACGTCCACCTTGTTGAGCACCACTATGAAGGGAAACTCGCCGAACTCGCGGTGGATTTCCTCAAAGAGGTGGGTTTGTTCCTCTATCGGGTAGCCGCAGTACTCGCTCGGATCGAAGATGTAGACGACGACCTTGCCGAGGTGCTTCAGAGCGAGGATGGCCTGCCGCTCGACCTCGTTCCTCTCGCTGAGCGGCCTGTCGAGGAGACCGGGGGTGTCTATAACCTGATAGCTGAGGTAGTGCTCCTCGAACTGGCCGACGTTTATCCCCCTGGTCGTGAATGGATAGCTCGCAACCTCGGGCTTCGCGTTGGTTAGAGCCCTCAGCAAAGTGCTTTTGCCCACGTTGGGATGACCGGCAATGACCAGCGTCGGGAGCTCAAGGTCGACGACCGGCAAATCCTTCAGGACGTTCCTCGCCTGGTTGAGGTAATCCAGGTCGTCCGCTATGTCCCTGAGAACATCTGCAACGCGGCCGTAGAACTGCCTTCTGAGCTTTGCAATCTCATCCGGGTCTTTAGAGTGGCGTATCTTCTCGGCGTAGCGTTGCTCAAGATTCCTTACAGTCCTCACCGCCCAGCTGACGTGGGCCAGTGAGCGGTGGAACTGATCCCTGTCAACCAGGGTATCCACCAAGTCCTGGTAGAACCGCGGAAGCTCCGAAACGCCGGGGGTTCTGTCGAGGAGCTTTTTCAGGTTGTCCCTGACCACGTTGGAAACGGTTCTAACCCTTACCTCCTCCCTCTCCCTCGCCTTCGAGAGCCGTCCCCCCTTCGGAGTTAGTGCCGAGGCGGCCTTTTCGGCCCTCCTGAAGGCCTTGTCAATGAGCTCGTCAGCGGTAAGAACGGTTGGCATCTTCTCAAACGGATTCTTCATAGTCCCTCCTCCCCTGCTCGCGGAGAAAAAGTTGGGGAGGGACTTTAAAAAGATATTCAATCAAGGGACTTCGAGACCTCGTACCCAATGAGGGATGCGAGCAGGACTATAAAGAACAGTATGCCCGTCATAATTTTTCCGGCACCGCTGGAATCCGTAAAACCGGCCGCTATAAGCAGCAGGAATACCAAAACCAATAGGATACCGAGCTTTTCGAAGGCTCCCTCGTATTTGTTCAAAACGTTCAGCCCCATTCTTCCACCCCCTAAGGTTCATTCTAAAACCCAGATCGGTGTGGAAATATAAAAAAGTATCGCTCGAAAAGTTTATGACAGTTGGGGGGCATGATTATAGTGGTGTCTTCCGTGCAGAGCGTGCTTCCAGCCCTCTCCTGGGGTGTCCTTTATTCAACAACCTTCACGTTCATGCTGGCCCCATCGCCGGCCCTATTTGACCCCGCTTCCAGTGGAACCTACTACCTCCCATCGCTCTTGGGGATACTCTCGGCATTTCTCTTCTATTTCCGCTTCGATATAGGGCTCATCCCCCGGAGCGTCATCAGGAGGGAGTCCAGCTTCGCCCCCTACTTCTTCATCTACATGTTCATATTCTCGCTCGTTTTTAACTACCCTTTGGGCCGGGTTTTAGGAGCGATAAAGCCGATGGAGGCTGACCTCCTGAACGGAATCCTGGGCCTCGCGGTGCTCCTCCTCATACCGGAGCGGCTCTCGATCAGGCTCAAAATCCTTGAGGACGAATCCGGCCGAGCCCTCCTCCTCTCCTTCCTCGTGGCCATATTTCAAACACCCGCCCTAATGGGCCTCTCAAGGACCGCCCTATCCCTACTACCCCCCTTCATCTTAGGCTTCAAGCCATCGGAGGCCCTGAAGCTCTCCTTTCTCTCCCTCCCGGCCTACATGATGGTCCTGGTGGCCCTCAGCCCGGCCCGCTGTCATGGGACGGTTGGCTGCTCCATAGCGTTTTCAGCGGCCTTTTTCGCGTCCATAGCATTGGCAGCGCTCCTCCTGAGGCTCTCAAAGCTGAGGGCCTTCTGGCCGGTTTATTCAGTCATCCCCCTTGCCCTTTACGTCCTGGAGGTGGTAGTGTGAAAGCGGTTGTGCTCGCGGCAGGAAAGGGTGAACGCCTGAGGCCCCTCACAGACGACAGGCCGAAGGTCGTTCTGAAGGTGGCCAACAGGCCGGTGATAGAGTACGTCCTTGAGAACCTCGACCCCTTCGTGGACGAGTTCATCCTGATAGTCCGCTATAAGAAGGAGAAGGTAATGGAGACCTTAGGAGACGAGTTCAACGGAAAGCCGATAACCTACGTGGACCAGCTCCCCGGTGAGGGAACGGCCAAGGCCATAGAGTCCGCCAGGGAGCACGTTGGGGACGAGGAGTTCATAGTGGCCAACGGGGACATCTACTTCGAGGTTGAGGGTATCAAAGACCTCCTCTCGGTTTTCAGAAGGGAGGGGGCCGACGCGGCAGTTCTCGTGAAGCATTTCGACGATCTGAGGCACTTCGGCAGGGTTGACGTTGAGGGGACGCGGGTTACGGGCGTCACAGAGAAGCCGGAGGCCGGCGGGGGCTACGCAAACCTCGGCCTCTACATATTCAAGCCCGGGGTTTTTGAGTTCATAGAGAAAACCGCCCTGAGCAGCAGGGGGGAGTACGAGATAACCGACACGCTGAACCTGATGCTTGAAGCCGGAAGAAAGGTGGTTTACGCCGTCTACTCCTCCTACTGGAACGACATCGGAAGGCCCTGGAACCTCCTTGAACTCAACGAGTACCTCCTCAAGAACAAGCTGAGGCACGAGATAAGGGGAACCGTTGAGGAAGGAGCCACCTTGATCCCGCCGGTTGAGGTGGGGGAAGGGACCGTTGTGAGGAGCGGTTCCTACATAATAGGGCCGGTCAAGATAGGCAGGAACTCCCTGATAGGCCCCAACTGCCTCATAAGACCCTACACGAGCATAGGCGATAACTGCCACATTGGAAACGCGGTTGAGGTGAAGAACTCGATAATAATGGATCACAGCAACGCCCCCCACCTGAACTACGTCGGCGACTCGATAATCGGAGAGAACACCAACCTCGGGGCCGGGACGATAACTGCGAACCTGAGGCACGACAGGGGAAACATTAAAGTGGAGATCAAGGGCAGGCTCGAGGACAGCGGCAGGCACAAGCTCGGGGCAATAATAGGGCACGGGGTGAAGGTCGGCATAAACGTCAGCATCTACCCCGGAAGGAAGATAGGGAGCGGTTCGTTCATAGGGCCAGGGGTCGTGGTTGACAGAAACGTTCCCCCCAAGACCCTCGTGGTTTTAAGGCAGGAAAAGGTCGTGAAGGGGATGGGAGGTGATTGAGGTCAACTGGATAGCGATCTTCAACTTCATCTCCCGCTGGCTCCTCTTCACGTCCGCAGCCTACAAGACCTACCAGACGAGGAACAAAGGCTGGGCCCTGATCACTACGGCCTTCTTCATCGACGCCCTCGACATAGAGAGCTATATACTCACACCGCTGGGCATCACCGTCCCCAAGTGCTCCTACCTCATCGCCTCCAAGATCCCCAACTTTTACTTCTCCATATTCGCCTTCTGGGGGTCGTTTCACCTCAGGTACCTCAGGACATCCTTCAAACAGCTCGTGTACCTGATAGCCGTTGCTGTTGTATCTTACGTGTGGCTCTTTCTCTTAGCCATCGACGCGTTCCACGGGAACTTCGCCCTCTCTTCGAGCGTTCCATCCCTCCTGCTCGCCGGGGCCCTCATATACCTCGCCTACGTGATGTGGAGCTACGTGATAGGAAGGAGGTGGGTGGACAGGCTCTTCCCGGTAGGGCTCGCGCTGGTCGGCTTCCTTAACCTCACTTACCCCGTTACGAGGCCTATAGCATGGTTTGCCGAGATAGCCTTTCTGCTCGCCGCGTTAGGCAGGTTTATGGCGGCAGTCGGACTCTCCACCTTCGTCTTCTACCCCCTGGCCGAGCCCCACAGGCTTCCAGAGGCCTCCAAGCCCGGCGCGTACCTGTTTGAAAGCGAGGCCGAGGTTCAGAAGCGCATGCCCGACCTCTTCAAAAGGGACATCGTGGCGATAACCCGCGTTTCGCCCGAGCTTGCCAGGGAGAGGTTCACCCCCAATTCAGTGGTCTTCTGGATAACCCGGGCAAAGGAAGGTGAGATAAGCGAGAACCCGAGGATAATGGCGATGTCCCCCTCTAAGATAGGCATCCTTCAGGACATCGTCGCAAAGGAGCTTGAGAAGGGTTACCGCACGGTCTACTTCGACGCCATGGAGTACTTAAGCACAGAAGTCGGGTTTACGACCGCGGTGAAGTTCCTCCTGTCCCTCAAAGACCTGACGGTCTCAAGGGGCGGCTCACTGGTGGGGGTCATAAACCTGAGCGCCTTCAAGGACAACGAGGCGAGGATAATCAGAAAGGAGTTTGAGGGTGACTAAGCCCCTCCCCTCAGGTTCTCCCTGAGGAACTCCCTGGCCTCCTCCGAGAACTGAGACTCCTTCACTTCCTCCCCAAATTTGTTGTAAACCTTTCCGTCCCTGAAGTTTATCTCGAAGATTTCATAGCGCTCCTTGCTCTTCTCGTGGAGCTTTATGCCGTGGCTTTTCAGGTGGGCTTCAAGGCTGTCTATGTCAACGTACTTTCCGCATCTCTCGCACTTGTAGAAGGGCCAGAAGATGTAGTCGTGTCCCGGGACGGCGTTCTCCTTTATGTGTTCAATCATGCGGCCCCCGAGGTAGTCGTAGAAGTCCTCCTGGACGAGCTTCCCCCCGTCCTCAACGACCTCAAAGCCGTTCCAGATTATGTGGTCGTTTATGTCACTGACGGTCGCCCTCACGTACTTGTAAGTCATCACAAACGCACCGTTGTGAACTTTAAACACCCCCTTGTCTGGGATGGCGATTATTTTTATCCCCTCCCCTTCAAGCTCCTCGGCCATCTCGATGGCATGCTCAAGGTCGTCCGCGGGGTATATCCTGACCTCAAGGCCGCTCTTCTTGTGGACTCCAAGGATAAAGTCATCCTCAAGCTTCCAGTGGTAATCGTCGATGTACCTGACCTGGGTGTGCACCCTCTTCATCCTGGGGCTCAGCTCGCTGTACTTCATTTCCACCACCGTCGGGAGTTCGCTCCGATGTTAATAAACCTTAGCGAAAAGGTTTAAAAGACGCCCCGGGGCAAAGCTTATTAGCGCTTACCCACAAAACCCGGAGGGGGATGAAAATGGCGAAGGACAAGACGACGCTCCCCCCGACGGGAGCGGGCCTCATGAGGTTTTTCGACGAGGACACGAGGGCGATAAAGGTCAGCCCAAAGGGGGTCATAGCGATAACCCTCGTGCTCATAGCCTTCGAGATTCTTCTCCACATGTTCGGCCCGAGCATCTTCGGCTCGTGAGCCTTCCCTTTGAATTTTGAATCACACGGGGAAACAAGCAGAAAGAGAAAAATAATTTCAAGCGCACTTCTCTCTGTAGCTCTGCCCTATCTCCCGCTCCCTCTCCTCGGGCACCTTGAGGATTATCCTCGCATCAACGACGACCGCACCTCTGCCCTTCTCGTAGACGAAGACGGGGTTGAGATCCATCTCCTTTATGTAGTCCTTAAGCTCATCCACGAGCTCGCTGACCTTCATTAGAAGCTCAACTATCGCGTCTATGTCCGCCGGCTCCTCACCGCGCGCCCCAGCGAGGATGGGGTAGCCCTTTATCTCCCGGATCATCTTCTCGGCATCGCGCTCGCTTATCGGGATTATGCGGAAGGTGACGTCCTTCAGAACCTCGACGAATATTCCGCCGAGACCGAACATGAGGGCGTGGCCGAACTGCGGATCCTCGGTTACGCCTATGATCACTTCCCTGCCGGGCTTGAGCATCGGGGCGATCAGGACTCCAAGTATCTCGGCATCCGGCCTGTATTTGCGCGCGTTCTCGTGTATCTCCCCCCACTTCTCCCTGAGCTCCTCTGGGGTTTTTATGTTGAGGAGAACCACTTTGGCGTCGCTCTTGTGGAGTATCTGGGGTGACATGAGCTTCATGGCAACCGGGTAACCGATCTCCTCGGCGTACTTCAAAGCTTCATCGAGGGTCTTGGCGAGCTTCTCGTTGGGCACCGGGAGACCGTAAGCCCTCAAAACCTGCTTTGCCTCGTACTCAACCATGGCCGTCCTCCCCTGGGCGAGGACGGACTCAACAACTTTGAGAGCTTCATCCTTCATAACTACCACCCTCAGGCCTTCCTCAGGTATTCGGCGTAGCGGACGAGACCCGCCAGCGCCCTAACGCCCCTCTCCGGGGTCGGGTAAACGGGGACGCCCCGCTCCTCCAACATCTTCGCGTAGTGCTCGGTCTTCCTTCCGCCCATCGCGACGGCCACGATCGGCTTACCGCTCCTCTCTTGGTAGTCGGCGAGTATATCGATGATCTTCTCGTCTTCGAGGAGCGGCACCTGGAAGAGGACTATAACAACCACCGCATCCACGTTCGGGTCGTTGACAAAGGCCTCTATGGCCAGCCTGTACCTCTCGGCGTCGGTGTCTCCGACGACATCGGTCGGGTTCCCAACGACGGCGTGGGGCGGAAAGTGCTCCTTCAAAAACCTGCGGCTTTCCTCGCTCAGCTCGGCCATCTTGAGCCCGAACCGCGCCACGGCATCGCTGGCCATGACCCCCGCTCCCCCGCCATCGGTTATTATCCCTATCCTGTCCCCTTTCGGGAGCTTGCCCTTGAGCCTGGCGAAGGCCTTGGCGAGGTCGAACATGTGCTCGAAGTCGTCGGCGCGGATTATCCCGGTCTGCTTGAAAACGGCATCGTAGATGACGTCCTGCCCGGCGAGCGAGCCCGTGTGAGAGGATGCCGCCTTGGCGCCGTACTCCGTCCTTCCAGCCTTTAGGGCAACAACCGGTTTAACCCTCGTTATCCTCTTGGCGGCTTCAATGAACTTCCTCCCGTCTTTAACGCCCTCTATGTAGAAGGTCACTACGTTTATCCCGTCATCGTGGATGAAGTAGTCCATCAAATCGGCATCGTCCACGTCTATCTTGTTGCCGTAGCTGACCATCTTCCCTATCCCTATGTCCTCACCGGCGGCCCAGTCAAGCATTGCGGCTGCAAAGGCTCCGCTTTGGCTGACGAAGGCTATGGGACCGCTCTTAGGTCTGTCCATCTTCTCATCCGGCAGGAAAACTGTGTCAACTCCGGTATCGGGGGCGTAGACACCGACGCAGTTCGGGCCTATAACCCGTATCCCGTTGGCCTTCGCTATCTCGTAGATCTCCCTCTCCATCCTCTTGCCTTCCTCACCGAGCTCTCCAAAGCCTCCTGTGATTATTATAACGGCCTTTATTCCCTTCCCAGCTATGTCCCTCATGGTGGCCGGCACGAACTTAGCCGGAATGGCTATGACGGCCAGATCCGTGTCGTCCGGGAGCTCTTCAACGCTGTGGTAAACCCTGTAGCCCTCTATTTCGTCGAGCTTAGGGTTAACGGGGTAGAGCTTGCCCCTGAAAGACCCGTTTTCCCTGTTCCTCTTGAAGTTCTCGAATATCACGTTCCCTACCTTTCCCCTCTTATTGGTTGCACCTATCAGGGCGACGGCCTTCGGGTCAAAGAAGGGCCTCAGCTCCTCGACTATCTTCTCTCCCATGCTCTTCCCTCCAGAAGATTTACGTTCCTTCTTGGGGCGGAGTGTATAAAAGACTTGCGTTTTGTAAAACTGATCCCCCCTGAACTTCAAAGTCCACCTATGTCCCTGAGATAGGAGACACCCCTCGCGGCATCGGCGAGGCTTGAGACCTCAAGTACTTTAGGAACATCAGGGAGCTCTGGAAGGACTCTTTTCCAGGGAACCGTGCCGTCACCGGGGGGCAGGTGCTCATCTAACTTACCGGAGTTGTCGTGGAGGTGAACGCTGACTATCCTGCCCCTGAAGATTCGGAGAAAACCCTCAAAGTCCCTCGTTGTCGTATTGAGGTGCCCCACATCGAAGGTTACCCCCAAGTTAATCCCCTCAAGGAGCTCGGCGAGCCTCTCCGGGGTCTGGGCGTCTAAAATCGGGAAGTTGGGCATGTTCTCAACCCCAACAGAAACCCCGTGCTCTTCGGCGAGCTTTTCAAGCTCCATCAGGGAGGCCCTGTGGGTCATGTTGTAATCTCCCCGATACCTCCTGCTCACAGGGGAGCAGTGCCCCGGATGAACGGTAACGTTGATCGCCCCGAGGAGCGAGGCCACCCTTAGGGTCTCCCCCAGTATCTCGATGGAGACCCGCCTTATCCTCCCGTTCAGGGAGCCTATGTTGAGGTCGCTGAAGGGAGCGTGGATGGTGACCCTGAGGGAGTGGCTTTCGAGCAGCTCAAGATAATCCCTTCTGTTGTCGCGGTTGAGGAAATGCGGCCACTCACTCACCAGCTCGACGACTTCAAAGCCGAGTTCCTCAGCCTTTTCAAGCCACTCCCCAAGGCCATCGAGGTTCCTTCCAGGGTAGGCCGTCATGGAGAGACCGATCATGCTCCCACCAGCATTTTAGCCAAGATGACAACAAAGACCGTTCCCATCACATCTGATATCGTCGTCACGGCCGGGATGGCCACGTTGTCGGGGTCTATGTTGAAGCGGTGGGAGAAGTACGCCACGATGACCCCAATGGAGATGTTAACGAACACGAGAATGGGATAGCCGAGTATAAAGGGCCATATAATGGCCCCGCTGTACCCTATCAGGCTCGTAACGTGAACCGCTATGTAGTTGGTCAGGAAGCCGATTATCGGGGTCAGCAGGAGCAGTGCCCCCACATCGAGGTAGAACTCCCTCCTCATCAGGGCCTCCTTTCCGGAGAGGTTGAGGCGCGTGGAAGTTGTGGCGGCAGCTATCGACGCGAAGTTGCCCACGCTGTCGAGTATTGAGGGGTACATGACGCTGAGGATTATGGCCTTTGAGATTACACCGCTGTAGGATTCGAGTGTGGAGCCCGAGAATATCTCCACGAGGGCGAGTATCGTGAGGACGCTGGAGACCTCCTTGAAGGCCCGCCTGTGCTCCCTCCCGTAGTCGGACTTCACGATCATGAGAATGAATACAGCGAGCATTGCCGCCGTGAAAAGGTAGAAGGTTACGGTGTAATCCTCGTAGAAGAATATGAGGTAGACGAGCGTCGGGATCGTTATGACGTCGGCAACCGAGGTTATCAGGGGCGCCGCTATCATGTCCGGATCGGCGCCCCAGCGGTAGGGGAATATCGTTATGAAGGCCGTCGAATAGCCGAGGAGGAGCCCTATCACGAGGGCAGAGGCGATTATTATGAGGAGAACAACCCAGGCGGAGTGAGAGAGGCCGAGCTTTAAAACGCCGGCCACCCAGAGGACTATGAGGGGTATTTTTGAGCTTCCGATGGCCATCGAGATGTTGGTGGTGACCTCCCTGTCGAGAACGCCCCTTATCCTGCCTAAATGGAGGGCAGTCGTCATCCTCGACGCCATGGCACCGAAG
>WAKU01000014.1 GCA_015523195.1 Thermococcus sp. | reverse complement strand
GTATATAAGGTCTTCGACGACGCTCTCGACCCTTATCTCGGTCTGCTTGGCAAAGCTGACGTCAACTATAAGGCCGGGCCTCGGCTTTCCGTTCTCGAAGCCGAAGACGAACTTGGCTATCTCCTCAAGCGGGTGTATCGTCGCGCTCAGGCCTATCCTCACGAACTCCCGCTCGGCCATCTCCTGAAGCCTCTCAACGCTCAACGCGAGGTGGGAACCGCGCTTGTTCTCGGCCAAGGCGTGAACCTCATCAATGATGAGGTACTTCACCGTCTTCAGCCTCTCGCGGAACTTTGGGGCGTTTAAAGCTATCGCCAGGCTCTCGGGAGTGGTTATGAGTATGTGGGGCGGCCTCTTCAGCATTTTGCTCTTCTCGTAGCTTGAGGTGTCGCTCGTCCTTATTCCAACGCGGATTTCAGGTAAATCGTAGCCGAGCTCTTTAGCGACCTCCTTTATCTCCGCCAAAGGCCCTTCGAGGTTGCGCTTTATGTCGTTGTTGAGCGCTCTAAGCGGAGACACGTAGAGGACGTAGATTTTATCCTCAAGTTTTCCCTCCTTTCCGAGCAGGATAAGCTCGTTTATGGCGGAGAGAAAAGCGGACAAAGTTTTCCCTGAACCTGTGGGAGAAGAAATCAGCACGTTCTCGCCCCTGTGTATCTCTAAAACGGCGTAGCGCTGGGGAGGCGTAAAGCTTCCGAACTTCCGCTTAAACCACTCCCTAACCGGCTCGCTGAGGATGGAGAATATCTCCCCGTCGGTGTACTCCCTCTCGGCCCACCGGATCATCGCGGGAACTTATTAGGCCTGATTAAAAACTTTTTGGCTTCTGAATTCAAACCCCTACAACCCCCGCATAACCCGGATGAGCCTGCCCAACTCGCCGAAGTCGAGAACCTCCCCCTCAATCGGTACGAGAACCCTGAGCTTTGAGACATCGAACTTCCGGAGGAAGGGCGATACTATCTCCCTCGTCACGTCGTTCCCGTAGGCCCAGGGGCTGAAGGCGGGCAGGACTATAAGCCCCTCGCCCCTAAGGAAGACTGGCACCTTGACGCTCGCCCCGACCTCGTCCCTCAGCCTCACAGCGGGGTGCTCATGGCCTATTATAAAGCGCTCCCCCTCCTCCAGCCTGTGCCCGTGGACGAGCTTCCAGCGGCCGAGCTCAAGCGAATCAACGATTTCCACCCCGAGCTTCCTGATCCATCCAACCCCGACGTCGTGGTTCCCCCTTACGAGAACGATCTCACCCAAGTATGAGGAGAGGCCATCAAAAAACGCCTCCAGCTCCCTCCTCTCCCTCCAAGCGGGGACGAAAGAGTGCTTGAGGTCCCCGTTAATCACCAGCCTCCGCGGCCTTTCCCTCTCCAAAACCCTGGAGATTGATGAAACAACACGATCGAGGAGCTTTGGAACGTAGTTCCCCTCCCTAACCATGGCCTCCTCAAAGCCTATGTGGAGGTCGGCTACGACGAGCGAGTCCCCAAGGAGGAGGGCCTTCTCCGGGAGGAACTCAAGCTTCATAAGAGAAAATGGGGAGGGAAAACTAAAAACCCTGCGGTCACTCGATTACGAGCTCAACCCAGTTCTCCCTTCCGAGCTTGTAGACCCTCACAAGACCCCTTTCCTCAAGCCTCTTGAACATCCTCCAGGCTGTGGTCTTCGGTATGCCAAGGGCCGAGCGAACCTTTGACTGGGGTGCCTTTCCGCCGTTCTCGATCAGGTAGAGCAGCGCCCCCCTCTCGTCGTCGTTGAGGTCTTCCATGCCCTCTATCTTCTTCCTGAAGCGTTCGAGGCCCTCCTTCCCTAACGGCTCCACGCCCCCTCGGGGCCTCCTGAGGTACCAGTAGGCAGCGCCCGCAACGAGCACAACCGCACCCAGTACAACCGCGACCCAGAGTCCGCGGCCTGAGGAGCCCCTGGGAGGGGCAGATGGGGATGGACTGGAGGACGAAGTTTTGGGGAATGAGGTGGGCTGGCTCGACGTCGAGGAGGAAGTTCCGGGACCGGGGGAGCTGGATGAGGTCTGAACAGATGAGCTGCTTGAGGTGGGGCCGGTTCCCTGGCTTGAGGAACTGGACGACTGGGAACTGCTTGAGGTTGTTGAGCCCGCAATCGGGATAACGTACGACAGCGAAACCGTTCCGTTGGGCATCACTACGCTGTTGCCGGATATCCTGAGGGGAACGGTGTTCAGGTCGACTATGACCGCTTTATCAGGCAGGGTTATCTCAACCGGAATGGGGGAGTAGAGGGTGAGGTTCCAGATTGCTCCCCGCTTTGACGTGAGATCCGGGGTGAAGTAGGAGAGCTCTATTAAACTGGCGTTCCCGAAGTAGACCGTCACGTTAGAGCCGTTCACCTCGAAGGGGAGCATGTTCCCCCGCCCGTCAGTCACCACGAGCCCTTCAACGTCCTTTCCGAGGAGGGGTACGCTCAGCACCACCGTGTAGTTGGCGGTTACAACGCTCTCGTTCACGAGGACGTAGCCGTCGGGATAGACTGTCAGGGAGAGCGCCTCCACTGACTGGGCCGAGGCGTAAGGGAGGAGGGATGTAAGAAGGGCCAACGTGAGAATCAAGAGGGGATATTTTAACCTCATGCTATCACCCACTGAATTGAAAAGTGAAGGAAAAATTAAAAGTTACGGTCTCAGTGTCTGCCTCCTGCCCGACCGCGTCCTTGCCCGTGTCCCCAGTTATGGGCTCTTCCCGGCCCCCTGACCGGGAACTTGATCCAGTGGCCCTTCCTGATCCAGTGGAGCTGCATGGCAACCGACCTAAGCTTTAACAGCGAGCTCTTTATGAGCTGCAGGGCCTCGAAGTACTTACCCTCCCTGACGAGTTTAGTCACGTTTTCCCTAAGCTGGAGCAGCTGGGCGGTTACGTTGTCAATCAGGCTGACGTTGACGTTCGGCAGGTACTTCATCCTCTGGAGAACCTTTATCTGAACCGTGATCACCCTGTTGAATACCATTGCAATCTTTCCGGCGTTAACGTGAACGTACTGCCTTCCCAAAGTGACGAGCGCCATGTCGAGCTCGTGCCTCAGAGTGCGGGCGGTTCTCAGATCCTCAACGAGGGCCGTGCTGTTGTTGCTCATAACGTCCTGGAGCACCTTTCTGTAAGCCTCCTTGGTCTCGTTGTAGAGGGCCTCCACCCGGGTTACGTTGAGTCCCTTGATCTCAGCCGCCTTTATTATCATCTCCACGTGCTTGAAGTAGCCGTTCATCCGGAGGGCCTCAAGCTTGGCCATGAGCATGGTTCTGTTGATCTCCTTCGTCTGGTTTCTAAGGAGCGATGCGAGCACCATCCTGTAGTCCCTCATCGCCATTATCGAGAACCTCAGTGAGGCGCTGTAGTTGCCGACCTGGAACTCAGAGTGGGCTTTCTCCCTGAGCTCCTCAGCCTTTGTGTACAGGGCCATTGTCTCGTTGTCGGGGGCGGCGTTGGAGATCATGGAAGCGGTGTAGTTTGCGAGCCTGTCCACGATCTTCAGGAGGTTCTGGGCGGCGCGCTCAAGCCCGGTTGCGTTCATTGTGGCGTTGGCAGCGCTGGAAGCCGGTGCCGCCTGGCTCTGCCCGCCGTTACCGCTCTCCGACCCCACTGCGTATACTGGAATGGCCGATGCGAGTATTATAAGGATGGCCAACAGAGCGGGTATTCCTCTCCCCTTCATGTTCCATCACCATCTCCAACTACGCCCTCCACATATATGAGGGATTCCCCGGGAAGGTACGTAAGGTAACGTTCCAGAACGTCCCATATTGGATAAACAGGAGGGATGAGGGGCAAAGTGGGAAACGAAGGCACGTTAGGAGTTTGATCAAACAGCCCCCTTCTTCTCAAGCTCCTTCACGAGCAGCGCGGTGGTGCATATGCCCTCCAAAACACTCCCGAAGTTTGGGGTCTCACCGAACTGCGCGAAGAGTGAGCCGAAGTTCGGGTGCCAGGCGTCCACCTGCTCCCTGCCCTTTCCAGTTATTATGTACACAACCCACCCCCTCTCCTTCAGGGATTCAACGAGCCTCCAGGCACCGGTCATATCTTCCTCATCCCGTATCACAACGCCGTACTCCTTCCTGATCCTCTCAAAGAGTCCTTCCATTCCCATCACCAACCATGAATCAGAAGGGGGCTTAAAAATCCCACTCACAGAAGGATCTTGACCGCGACCCCGACCAGCAACGCCGCGAAGGCCACCCTTATCTTGAAGGGAGAAACGGAGTGCGCGGCCCTCGCGCCGAAGTGGGCGCCTATTATGAGGCCGGGTGCGAGGAGGAGGGCGGTGTATACGTCAACTTGGCCCAGGCGGTAGTGGGCAACGGTTCCCGCGAGGGCCGTGAAGAAGAGGGAAAGGCTTGAGGTTCCCACCGCGTACCTCATTGGCAGCCCGATGAATGTGTGGAAGAGGGGGACGTTGAGAACGCCACCGCTTATGCCGAGAAGGCCCGAGGTTAGGCCCGCGAGGATCCCAACGAGCGGCACCCTCATGTAGTTTATCTCTCCAACCTCCCTCTTACAGGTTCCCCTACCTTCCTTTACCATCCTGTAGGCGAGGTAAACGAGGAGGGCCGCGAAGATGAGCTTAAGGGCCTTCTCTGGCAGGAGGTACGACAGGTAGGCACCCACTGCCGCAAAGGGCATTGAAAAGGCCTCCTTCACGAGGACGACCCTGAAGAGAACGGCGCCGCGTCTCAGATGGGTGTAGGCTGAAGACAGTGCGCTGATCGTTATGCAGGCTAAGCTCGTCCCTATCGCCTGATGAACGGGAAGGCCCATCAGCACGAGGGTGGGGACGATGAGGAAGCCGCCCCCCACCCCGAAGAGGCCGGCGACGACGCCAATGCCGAGACCGATTATGAAGTCGAGGAGGTAGGAGAGCATGGAAAAAGGTTGGGAGGGTCTCTTAAAAAACTGACGAAAGCCTTTTGTGAATTAAAGGGGAGGGAGAAACATGAAACCGACGGTAGCCCTCTACTGGCTCCTCGTCAGCCTCGCCTTCGTTCTCACCCAGCCCGGGGCGGTAGCCTTCGCCAACTGGGACGCTCCCTACGGCTTCTACAAGGATCTGTCCGTGTGGATGGCCTGTGCGGGTGCGTTTCTCCTCCTCGTAACGGCCTACGGACTAATTCAGTGGAAGCGGAAGAGGCTGGACTTAATCCATCCCATGGGCGCTGGAATGCTGACTCTAACCGCCACCCTCCTCGGCTACTGGGCGGAGGGGCCCATAAGGGGCGAGATGGGCTATGGAAGTTCCAACATTCTGGTTTTCATATTCGGTAGCTTTCTTGGGCTGGTTCTGAGCTTGACCCTCCTCCTGACGGTGTTGCCCTACCTGATCCTTGGAGGCGGATTGGGTGAGCTCTACCACCCCTACGACAGACCCCTTCTTGCGGCGTGGTTCATCTCGCTGGCGGTTTCGGCGGTTCTCTTAACGGTCTACGCGAAAACCAGAAGGGGGCTAAGGAACGGGATAGCCGAGTCCTTTAAGAACCATCCTGATCGCTAAAAAGGCTAAAACGACGGCAAAGGCCCTGCCAAGGAAGGAAGCCTTAGTCCTCTCCGCCACCTTGGCACCGAGCTGGGCGCCGATTATTAACCCTGGAACGAGCAGGAGGAGCCAATCAATCTCGACGTTGCCCATCATGTAGTGCTTTAAAGCCCCGCTCGTTGCCGTGAAGACGATGGCGAAGCTGGAAGTGGCCACCGCGTAGTGTATCGGAAGACCCATGGCAGTAAGGAAGGGAACGTTTATTGCGCCGCCGCCTATGCCGAGCAGGCCACTGGCGATTCCAGCTATAAACCCTCCAAAGGGAATAACCTTGTAGTCGAGCTTAACCTCCTCAAGCTTAACCTCGCCCGGCTCGGCGCTCTTCTTTCTGTAAATCCTTATCGCGACGAGAAAGAGGACTGCACCGAAGATAACCTTGAGCTGGGCCGGGCTTATGTAGCTCGTCGACCAGGCACCTGCGTAAGCCCCGGGGACGGCCGTTGAGGCTATCAGGAGGCCGGCCTTGTAGTGGATTCTGCGCTGCCTGTGGTAGGCTATCGCCGAGCTGAGCGATGTGAAGACAACTGCGGCGCTTGAAGTCCCAACGGCGTGGTGTATCTCGACCCCGAGGAAGTTCAGAGTGGGCACTATCAGAAAACCCCCGCCGAGACCGAACATAGCCGCGAGGATTCCGATGAAGACTCCAACCGCGAAGTAGCCGACGTACCTGATCACGCCCTGACCTCCGGGCTACCACTCGAACGCCAACGCTTCAACGAGCTTGACGAGCGCCTCAAAATCTTCCCCAGTATGATTCCTTGGGAGACCGATCCCGCCCCCTTCACCCCGCTGGAATGAGAGCCCGTTCCTCTCGGCTATCTCCACGACCTTGGACGGCACCTCTCCTAAGACGGTCCCTTTACCCGGCCTGGCCTCGAAGAACGAAAGCCCAATCAAATCACCGTTGAAGTCGGGCCTAAAGCCGAAGGCGAAGACGTTTCTCCCCGGAAGGTCGTGGTCGGTCAGATCTTTAATCGCCTCGACCAGCACCTCCGCCAGGGCATCCTCTTTTAGGGGATCCTCCACGTAGAATGCCAGCCTGTCATAAACCCCGCTTTCCTCATCCACCAGCTCGAAGAGTAAGCCCTCGGGGGTTTCAGCCGGCTCCCCGTAAGGTCTAAGGGCCTCGATCAGTTTCGTCTTCCAGCCCATGTGGATCACCTCAGGACATCTTAACCTCCTCCGGCGGGCGGATTTTGAGGACTTCGCGGTTCACGAGGTCTTTTGGAACTTCACCGCGCAGAACCGCGAGAAGGTTCTTCACGGCCTGAAAGCCCATGTCCTCCATCGCCTCTTTTGAAAGGCCAGCGTAGTGGGGCGTTAACACTGTCTCCCATCTGTATTTGAAGAGTTCGTGCTCCCGGACGGGCTCTTTCTCGAAGACATCGCTCGCGTAGCCCTTGAGCTTGCCTTCCTCGATGGCCTTGACAATAGCTCTCTCGTCAACCAGCGTTCCGCGCCCGATGTTCACCAAATACTTGCCCTCAAGGAGCCTTATCCGCTCCTCGTTGATGATGTGGTAGGTTTCGGGCGTTGCCGGAAGGGCCAAGATTACGATATCGCTCTCCCTGAGAACGTCCTCTAAGGGCCTGTAAACCGCACCGATCTCTTTCTCAACCTCCTCCTTCCTTGAGCGCGACCAGTAGAGGATTTGGGTCCCCATCGCCTTCATTCTCCTCGCTATGGCTTTCCCTATCGCCCCCATACCGAGTATCCCAACCTTCTTGCCGTAGACAGTCTCTATCTCCTTGAAACCGCTCCACACGGTCTTGTGCGAGTCCCACTTCCCCGAACGGACAAACCTGTCGGTGTAGGCTATCTTCCTGAGGAGGGCTATGGTTAGGCCGACCGCGAACTCTGCAACGGCCTCGCTCAGCCAGCCCGAGACCTTGGTAACGTAGATACCGCGCTCGGTCGCCGCTTTTATGTCAACGTGGTCGTAGCCGGCGGAATGGCAGCTTATGACCTTCAGTCTCTCAGCCCTCTCAATGACCTCCCGCGGAAAGGGGTTCAGGGGTGAGAGTATTACGCCGTCGAACTCACCGATCCTCTCCTTGAGCTCTCCAACGCTCGGATACAGGATGAACTCAACATCAGCGTATTTCATGAGCTCTTCAGTCGGTTTTCTCTTCATCTTAAAGAGAACCGCCACCCTGGGCCTCATGGTATCACCGTTAAGACATCCGTCGAAAAGGTTATAAAAGTGTCGGAGGGACTAAGGGCTTTCGTTGAGCCCCCTGACGATATCCGGGAGATCGGAAAGCCCGGAGACCACGAAGTCACAGTTGCCCCAGAGCGGCTGCTTTGATGCGTCCGGATCGAGGAGAACACTAACCATCCCGACGTTTTCTGCCCCAACGCAGTCCTTGGTCGGGTTGTCGCCCACGTATATCGCCTCCCATGGATTAACTCCCGCCCTCTGGAGGGCCAGCTGAAAAGGCTTGGGGTGGGGCTTGTAGAAGCCCGCGTCCTCGCTCGTAGTTATGCTGTCAAAGGCGCCGTAGATCCCGAGGGCCTTCAAATGGGCCTCTATGTAGTCGTTGTCAGAGTCCGTGATAATCCCAACGTGCAGTCCCAGGGACTTCAGCTTCTTTATTGCCTCAGCGGCATCTGGAAAGAGCTCCCCGTACCTGGCGTGCATCTCCATGCTGATCTCCCAGAAGTCCCCGGGCACATCAAAGCCATATCTCTCGGCCACCCTACGCATAGCCTCGGTGTCCACTTCCCTTATCCTGACGTAGGGCTTTCCGGCGAGTCCCTTGAAGAGCTTCGAGCTCTCTTCCTCGTACTCCTCCCAGAGTTTTATGGGATCCAGATCATCCCTGCCGGCCCTCCTGAGGACTTCCCGGACTATGTTCTGGTGGGTGACGTTTTCACCGGCCTTCGTTATCAGCGTCCCGACGAAGTCAAAGAAGACCGCCCTTATCATTTTCCATCCCCATTGGGGTAATGCCTTCCGGGTTTTAACGTTTCTGACAGTTAAACGAATGCGTCCCAAAAATCTTTCGATTTATTGGAGAACTGCCGGAAAACAGTTAGAAAAGCTTTTATCCTCTCTGCAAATCTTCTACCAGGGGATGACGGTGGAGGCAATACTCTTGGTCTGGGGCGTCAGGGACGAGGTGCTGGAGAGGATACCGGTAAAGGGCAGCTGGCTCTACGGGGAGTACGACTTCATAGCAAAGGTCGAGTTCTCGGGTGAGGCTGAGGCCGAAGCCTTTGAGAGGTCCCTGAGGAGGATAATAAACGGCGGAACCTACAAGCTGCTCCCGATAAAGCTCTCCGCCATAAAATCGGAGAAAGGGGGTGTTGAACTCGAAGAGATACTTGTCAAAGGGATTCAAGTTCGAGAAGCGCCCTGATGAGCTTCTCGTTCTCCTCCGGTCTTCTCACAGAGAAGCGGATGAACTCTGGAAGGCCGAAGCTCTCGCAACTCCTCACAAGGATTCTCTCCCTTTTTAGCGCCTCAACGGCTTTTTTAACGTCTCCAACGCGCTTGAGGAAGAAGTTAACGTCGCTTTTAACATTTAAAGCCTTCTCAATTCTCCCCTTCTCACTCCAGATTAACGGCATCGTCTTTCTCAGATGTTCAAAGCCGTCTTTAAGGAGAAACTCAAGGAAAGCAAGGCCAGTCGAACCTATGCCCCAGGGCATCCTGACGCTTTTGAAAGCCCCGGGAAAGCCGATCACGTAGCCAACCCTTATTCCCGGCAGGCCATAGCTCTTCGTGAAGGTTCTGAGCCTCACAACGTTCTCTCCGCTCGGGCTTTCTGGCTTCTTAACGAAGTCTATAAATGCCTCATCCAAAACCAAGAGGGCTTTCTCGTCTTCGACTGCATCGAGGAGGGGCTTGAGTTCCTTAACGCGGTAGAATCTCCCATCCGGGTTGTTCGGGTTGCAGAAGAAGACCACCGAGTCCTTCTCAACCATCTCGGCCAGCTCCTCCGGCTCGTTCGGCCCCTTAACCACTTTCGCCCCGAAGATTCTCGCCACCCTCTCGTACTCACCGTAGGTGTGGTGTGGAATTATCGCCTTTCTCCCGCGGAGCGCGAGGATTCCGAGAAGGTAAAGGGCTTCGGTAATGCCAGCGGTTACGGTTACTTCCTCCCAGACAAGCTCCGAAAGGCCCTCTTCGAGCTTCTCGTAGTAGGGGTAGCGGTTGCTTATCTCTTTGGCACGCTCGAACATTTCATTGACCCATTCAGGCTGGTATGGGTTAAGCGACGCTGAAAAGTCGAGCAGGCCCTCCTCCCTCGCACCACCGTGGTATGCTGAGAACTTCACCGGCCTAAGCATGGGCAGGCCTCCGTTGCGAGCAGTAGGGAGACTATCACAACCCATTCGGCAACGATAAGCCAGTAAACCCTCAGGGCGCGCTTAATGTCTTCATCCGTTGGCGCTCTACCTGGAAAACGATAAACGCCGGGTTTCTCAAGCCAGACACCTAAAACGGCACTCATCATAGCTATCGGCTTATCCGAGTTTATCTTGAACCTTGCCAGGCGG
>WAKU01000013.1 GCA_015523195.1 Thermococcus sp. | reverse complement strand
GCCTTCCACTCAATATAGTCGTCCCAGGCCTCAAAGGATTCCTCTGAGCCCGTAAGTTTCCTTTCAAACTCCTTTAATGTCATCCCGTATTTCTTCTCGAAGGCCTTCACTCTCTCGCGTATGGGTGCCAGCTCAGAGATTATCCTCAGTCTCTCGTAAGCCAGCACGTCTCTCTTTGAAATCACGACCTCGCTCATTTCCACCACATCCCTAACTCGCGGTTCTTGAATAAATACCTTTCCTCGCCAGCCACCAGAACATCGCCCCTGCCAGCAGGAAGAAAGCCAAACTAAACGCGTACGGCAGCGTTGCATGGACGCTCGCCAGGGCGCCGGCTATGAAAGGTGTAACGATGCCTATCACCTTTCTGTAGCTCGATATGGCCGCGTGGAACTCGCTCGCCCTCTCCTTCGGAATCAGCTTGAACATCCAGGCCCGGTAAAATGGGAACCACAGGGTGTTGCCGAAATCGCCGAGCGCGTGGACAACTAAAACTGCCCAGAGCGGCGGGGCCAGGGCCATTAGGAGGGCGTAGAGGGTGTTGAGGAACATGCCGAGGGCTATCGCCTGGAAGCCCTTTCCCTTCGGAACGCGCTCGCTTGCATAGGTTCCTATTATCGAGGCGAGACTGCTCACAACTGCCACGAGGGTTACCTCGAAGACTGTCCTGTGCAGCACGAAGATGATGTAATTGATCAGGACTATCTCCGGCGCGAGTTCCCAGGCGAGCGTCAGCAAAGCCTCGAACGCTAAGAGAAGCTTGAATTCCCCGACTTTGAACGTGAAACCAGGCGGTGTTAGCCTCTCCTCCCTTCTGACAGAGGGCAGGAAGCGCCAGATGTAGGCAATGGTAACCCCTGAGAAAAGGCCGAAGAGCATGAAGGCCCAGCGGTAGCTCTCGGGGCCGGGGTAAAGGTGGCCGAGGATGTAGCCCATCAATGGAAACGTGAGAACCCTCAAAATTTCCGGCAGGCGGAGGTGCCAGGCGAATATTTCCTCGTATTTGTCCTCGGGGTAGATTATCTGCTCGTAGGCGCGGTAGAGTGGGTAGAGCATCGTTGAGAGCTTTTCAACGGTTCTCCCGAGGAAGAGTATCAGAGGGGCGGCCGCTCCGCTCGCGAGGCCATATAAAACATAAGCGACCCCATCGAGGACGTCAACCGCGATGAGGCCCTTCTTGATGTCCCAGCGGTTGAAGGCCCGGCCGAAAACGTAAGTCAGCGGGATGGAGGCGAGGTTTACAGCGGTAAAGAACGCCCCGACTTCCAGAACGGAATAGCCGGTCTCCATGAGGTAGAGCGGGAAGAGTATCCAGACTATCAGGCCCGGAGAAATGAGCGTGTGGTAGAGCATGTACGCCTTTGCCTCGCGGGGGATTTCACTCCAGCGCATGGAAAGGGATGAAAACATATGCATTTAACATTTGCGGAGGCACCTCACATAAATCAGCGCCTCCTCGCCCCACTCTGGATACGGGTCAATCAATGCCACCCGAACAAAGCCCCTCCGCTCGTAGAACCTCCTCGTCTCGTCGTAGGGCTTGTAGCTTAAATCGCCTGAGGTCTTGACGACCAGAACTTCAAAGTTGGCTTTGGCCCACCCCTCGACGAACTTCAGAAGAGCCGTTCCTATCCCCTTTTCCCTGTGCTCCCTTTTCACCGCCATCCAGAGGATTTCGAGGGCTTTCTCGTTGAGGTGTTTGACGGTTATGAAGCCGAGAACCCTGCCGTTCTCAACGGCTATGAAAGTCGTTTCGCTTTTAAGGTCGTGTTCCATAGCTTTAAGGCCGGCCTCGTTGAACCACTCAGGCAAAGCCTTAGCTATCTCAAGGCAGGCGAGTCTTTCGGATTCGGTCTCAAGGGGTTTAATCTTCATTTTTTGACTCCTGGAGTTTCTTCCTGAACACCAGCACGTTCGGCCCCTTCGTCTCGTCCCAGAGGAAAAGGCCGAGCCTCTTCAAGCCGGGCAGGAGTGGCTTAACGCCACTGGTGAGCATGACGTCGAACTCCCTCCTGTCCCTTTCCCTTGAAACCCACGCCATTGCAGGGAGCATAGCCTTTAAAGTTGCCAGTCCAACGTCGAGGGGCGTGAAAGTGGTTCCCCTCTTCGAAACCAGAAAGCGGAAGCCGTTTGTGTCATAAACTTCGGCGTTTTTCTTTATCCATTCCAGAGCTTCCTCGCTCCTCCTCACGAAGCGCCAGCCGACGGGAATTATGCCGAGTGTTAGGTCGCTCATAGCTGGTTCAACCCTTTCTGGCTCTTCCGGCTCAAAGTCCTCCGTTCTTGCACTGAAAACGAAGAACTTCGCTTTAATACTGAATCCAGTCTTCTTAGCCAGCGAGATGCTCTCGCGGTTGAGGAAATACGTAGAGAACTCAAGGGCCTCGATTTTGCCCTCTTGGGCGAGCCTTTCGCCGAGGTCGAGCATGAAGCTGTGCAGAAGCTTTCCATAGCTCCTGCCCCTGTAATTGGGGTGAACCCTCAGGCCTTCAAGCCAGCCGACTTTGCAGGGCAGAGTGGTGAGCTTCGCCGTTCCAATGACCTTGCCATCGACCTCAAGGACGTAGAAGTTCCCGTCTTTTATCCAATCATCGAATATTCTCCCCAGATAATCCTCGCCGTTCCAGGTGATTCTTGCTATTTCCTCGATGGATGGCCTATCCTCTGGCCTGGCTTCACGTATAACAGGCTCCATGGTTTTCACCGGTTGGTATTTCAGTGGCCGGGTTTTATGCCTTTGCTTTCTGCTCTGTTCCCCAAACTTCCGGCCGGTTATAAATAGGTGGAGCGCGAAGTTGAAACGGTGGTGGGGATGGAGAATGTTGGGGAGCTTGCGGAGGCCCTTAAAGCCGTTGAGGACGAGCTGAACCTCGCGAAGAAGGTTTACTTAGCTTTCCCGTTCATCTTCTGGGCGGCACTTATGCCCCTGCTCTACATCCTGACGAACGCCCTCCCGTGGACTTTCGGATTGTCCGGGGGATTCCCTGGCGACTACTGGGGGATGGCCCTTTCCACCCTGGCGATACTCTGGTTCATGATTGAGG
>WAKU01000012.1 GCA_015523195.1 Thermococcus sp. | reverse complement strand
GTGAACGGCTACGGGACGATAGGAAAGCGCGTCGCCTACGCCGTCTCAAGGCAGGACGACATGGAGCTCATTGGCGTCACGAAGACGAAGCCGGACTTCGAGGCTTATCTGGCAAAGGAGATGGGGGTTCCTGTTTACGCCGCAAGCGATGTGTTCATTCAGCGCTTTGAAAAGGCCGGCTTTGAGGTTGCGGGCACTTTAAACGACCTCCTTGAGAAGGCCGACGTCATCGTTGATGCAACCCCTGGAGGAATGGGGGCGAAGAACAAAACGCTCTACGAGAAGGCCGGTGTTAAGGCGGTTTTCGAGGGCGGCGAGAAGGCGAGCGTCGCCGAGGTTTCCTTCGTCGCTCAGGCCAACTACGAGAAGGCCCTTGGAAAGGACTACGTTCGCGTTGTCTCCTGCAACACGACCGGCCTAACCAGAACCCTCTCGGCCCTTCAGGAGTACATAGACTACGTTTACGCTGTGATGATACGCCGTGCAGCAGACCCGAACGACTCCAAGCGCGGGCCGATAAACGCGATAAAGCCGACCGTTGAAGTTCCCTCCCACCACGGGCCCGATGTGCAGACTGTCATCCCGATAAACATCGAGACTTCCGCGTTTGTTGTCCCAACGACGCTCATGCACGTCCATAGTGTCATGATAGAGCTCAAGAAGCCTCTGACGGAGAAGGACGTCATTGACATCTTCGAGAACACTACCAGGGTTCTCCTCTTCGAGAAAGAGAGGGGCTTTGAGAGCACCGCTCAGCTAATAGAGTTCGCCCGCGACCTTCACCGCGAGTGGAACAACCTCTATGAAATAGCGGTCTGGAAGGAGAGCATAAGCGTCCGCGGAAGCAGGCTGTTCTACATTCAGGCGGTGCACCAGGAGAGCGACGTCGTTCCCGAGAACGTAGACGCGATAAGGGCGATGTTCGAGATGGCTGAGAAGTGGGAGAGCATAAGGAAGACGAACCGCTCGCTCGGCATTCTGAAGTGAAGAGTTAAAAGGCCTTTTCCCTCTTTTACCCTGAGGTCTATGGACACCGAAGAGGCCCTTCTAATAGCGGGAATCCTGATCGCGATCGCGGCCCTCTTACTCCCGGGACAGTCGGTGAGGAGAACTTTCTGCGGGGGGCAGTCGGGCAGGCTGGGGGATTACTACGTAAACGTTGCCGACGGCTTCCTCCGGGTCTCGGCCTCCACAGGGGACGTCTTCGTTGCGTGGAGGGACAGGATCATCCTAAGAAAGGTGGGCCTGGAGTACACTTACTCAGACTCCACGGGCTGCTACACCGTTGAGATCCGCTACAAGGGGCCCGGCTACCTTCTCGCCTTTGCAGGCGGGCTCTCCCTGGCCGGAGGGGCGTTTTTCTACATGGCTTTCCTGAAGTACAGGTGAGGACAGCGAAAAGGGAAACTCCGTCAGGGGGAGAACTCCCTCCTTGAGAACGCCCAGTAGCCCCAGAGAAGGAGCAGGGCTGAGACGGCAAGGTCGAGGGCCGCGCCGTGGATGCCGTCAATCGGAAGGAGCCCCCTGTACCTTACGCAGAGCACCGGTGAGAACACGTAGGCAATGGACGTCATCAGCGCGTCCGGGGGCCCGGAGCCGCTCCGTCCGAGGAGGACGCTGAAGGACATTGGAACCGCTGACGTTATGATGAAGAGGGTCAGCGTCCCCGCGAGCGAGTCGAGATAGGCGGCGAGAACCGCTATGAAGGCCGTGTAGAGGGGAACCTTCAGAAGGATCGGCACGAGGAACTCGGGATGCCCCTTCCACCAGGCCAGCAGGGCCACGCTTCCCATGCCCGGGAGGAGGCCGATTGCAACTATGAGCGCTCGGGCTAAGAAAACCGTCTTGGGGCCGTTGAAGATGCCCAGCTCGAAGATCGTCGTCCTTGAGTCCCTGAAAACGTGGGAGCCCACGAGCACCCCGTAGACGGGGAAGAATATGTACTCCATGAGCGCTATGAACTGGCTCGGCCCGTCGGTCTTTATCGCGTTGAGGGAGGAGTCGGCCGCTAAGAGCATGAGCAGGAGGAGCACCGTCGTGGCCGCCGGGGGAAACAGGCCACGGAGGTACCACTTAACGGCTTTCCGCGTAAGCATAGCGCAACCCCGCCCTTTTGAAGCCCGCTATTAAACCCCTCCTGAAGAGCTCGCTCAGGGTCTCCTCTTCCGCCCTCGCTATGACTATGGCCCCGAAGCTGTGAACGACTTCGATGCCCGGGGGAACCCCGGAGGTTCCGTCAACGAGGGTGATCTCGTAGACGCCGTCGGCAAAGAGCTCCCTCCTGCCACCCTGCCACACGAGCCTTCCCTCCTTCATTATGATGAAGTGGTCCGCGACCGCTTCCCCCTCCTCCGGGTCGTGGGTGGCCATTATCAGCCCCCTCCTCTTGGAGAGTATGTCGTCAACCAGACCCGCCCTGTAGGAGTCGAGGTGAGCCGTCGGTTCGTCGAGGATGACCAGTTCGGCATCGCAGGACAGAGCCATCAGGAGGTTGCAGAGCTGGGCCTGACCGCTGGAGAGGCCGTCCAGTCTGTGGTCAAGGAAACCGCTTATCCCCAGGGCCTCGACGAGATCATCAACCTTCGGGCAGTTTGGATTGACCCGGAGGGTCTCCACGAGGTCTCTGACCTTAACGGGTACGCTGAACTGGGGCTTCTCGAAGGAGTACCTTATCGCAACCCACTTATCGCTGCGCCTGTAAGGTTCCAGTCCGTTTACCTCCGCCTTTCCCTCTGTCGGCTTCCTGAGCCCGGAGAGGACTGAAAGGAGGGTCGTCTTTCCGCTCCCGTTGTGGCCGACTACGGCCAGCCTCTGGGCTTTAACTTTGAAGGTCACTTCCCTTATACCCCACACGCTGCCGTAGTTCACCCCTAAGTTCGCCGCTTCAACCCTCATCCCCTCGCCCTCCCGGCTAAGATCAGGAGGATTACACCTGTGAGGATGAGCACGAAGTCAACGGGAGCTGTGTACTGTATGGCGCTGTACTTGATCGCCTGCTTCCAATCCTGGGAAAGGGGCTGGACGTTGGAGTTAACGAGGAGAATCGGGGGAAAGTCCCCGTTGTACATCTTGACCAAAAGCCAGGTGTTCAGACAGTGATCAAAGACCCTCCCGAGCTGGAGCGGCTCAAAGGTCTGGGGTATATGGGAATTGTATGCAATTATATAGTACCCGTCGCTGGCTTTGAGATATCTAACCACCGGAAAGTACTCGCTGGAGTTGAGCTCCACCGCGAGGGTTTTGTTAAACCGCTCCAGGCCTTTCGGGGCGTAGAGCCTCGGGAAACCTAAGAACTTGGGGAGGAAGTACCAGTTTATGTAGCCGTGGTCTTCAAGGGGAGGAAGCTTTACAATCGGCCTCGACCTGTTCAGCAGGTAAACGGCATCTTTTGGGAAGAAGAGCCTAACCAAGGGGTCGTTCCTGGGGAGTATCATGTTGACCTCGCAGATTTCCTTTATCTGATCCCTCGTCATGTTGGTGAAGAAGGGGAACCTCCAGTCCCTTGGCGGGCTCTTGCTCTGGCTGTAGCCGTACCCGGGGCCGCCCCGGTAGAGTATGGCAGTGAAGTTGTAGCTCCCGTTCTCCAGGACTTCGAAGTGGTAGACGTACGTCCTGGAAACGAGAGCCCCCACGTAGGTGAAGGATGAGCCTGGTTTGTGGATGCTGTGATTTGAGCCGAGGTAAACGCCCAGATAGTAGCTCGCTATTGGGTACATGACGAGGGCGAATGCCAAGAGGAGGAAGACGAAACCGGCCAGAGCATATGTCTTCCTTTTGCTTCTCAT
>WAKU01000011.1 GCA_015523195.1 Thermococcus sp. | reverse complement strand
TGCTTGCCCTGCCGGTACTTGAAGCCTTCTGCTGGAGGAAGCCACTCGTGTTTATGAGTACCGCTGCCGCCACTGCCGCCACTAAAACCATGGCTATAAACACTATCAGGGTACCAATCCCAATGGCACCCCTCTTCTTCCTAGCCTTCATCAACCATGCACCCCCTAAAGGTTTTGCACTTATGATTACACTGGCTGAATATAAAGCCCTTTTTTGTTCTTAGTAGTGTAGGTCTTTGTGTAGGTGCCTATGTAGGTCCGGCAAAAGGGTGTACGCCGATAAACTGAAGCGTGCATTCAATGGCCTCCACTGTCCTTAGCTGCCCACTTTTCTCCCAAACAGTGCCCCAGCCTGTTCCCATTTTTGTAAGGTTTTCTACACAAGTTTCCAATTATATTTGGAGATATAACAAGTTATTCCAGTATATATTGGGATGTCTTCAATTGTTTACCAAAAAGGTTATAAAGTTTACAATCAATAACAACAGTGCAGTGTTCCAGCAACCTGTTTCTGTAAAATCAAGGGGAACTCAAACGCGTGCAGAAACGCAGGGGGGAGGGCTGTGGACACTATGATTATTGACCCTCAGGTGCTTAGGTCGATACACAGAAGTGAACTGCGGAAGAGGATCCTCCTGTACCTCAGCGAGATATACCCGTCGGCAACCTATCTGTCCGAGATAGCGAGGATCGTGGGCTCTGACCCATCGAACGTCAGGGGTGCGCTGGTCGGGCTTGGGAACAGGTACAACGGCGAGAGCTCGCTCGTCTACCTCGGCCTCGTTGAGGAGGTCAGCAACAACGGCTTCAAGTACTACAGGCTGACCGAGTACGGCAAGAAGGTCGTGGAATACCTGAGGGAGTACTACCGCTATTACAGGAAGTTCATGTGAGGTGGTGAGCATGGGGGAAATTTCGGTCCTTGACTCGAACATCGAGCACATGGTCAGGATGGCCATACTCCACATAATCCAGCTCGGCACGAAGCACGGCGTTTTCAAGGTCATCTCAAGGGGAGCCACCCAGCGGGAAGTCCTCGACAGCCTCGACATACCGAACAAGAAGCTTCTCCTTGAGTTCCTCAACACCCTGAAGGCCATAGGGATAGTGGAAGAGAGGGACGGCCGGTTGAAGCTGAACGGCTTTTCCTATCGCCTTGATGTTCCAAAGAACCACTACGAGGCCCTCCTTCCGGGATGGGTGGCCGTACTGGAGGAGATCTACCGGATGGTTGACTACGCCTTCATAACCCCGACCCACCCGCACGTCCTGATGGACTTCGACAAGGACGCCGATTTCTGGGACATAAGGATGAACACCGACTTCGCCGCCCTCTACCGGGAGGTCATAGCAAAGACCGGGGGCATAGACCAGGGCAGCAGCGTCCTCGACCTCGGCTGCGGCTCGGTTTCACCCTATGAATTTGGCAAGAGAATCGGCTACGATGGGCTTTACGTCGGCGTTGACTACTCCCCAGCCATACTTGAGATAGCGCGTGCGAGGGTTGAAGGGGAGAGCCTCCCTGTTGAGCTCAAGGAGCTTGATCTGAAACTCCTCAGGCCCGTGAACGAGTACCAGACAACTGTGATGAGCTTCATCTTCGAGTACCTGAAGCCCGAGGACTACCGCAGGGTTCTCAGGAGAGCCCTCGGGACACTGAGGCCCGGTGGATCGCTTATAATACTCGAACCCTTCAGGGACAACTTCCGGCACATAGAGGCCCTCGAGTTCTTCGAAAGGCTCAACAAAGATTTCAAAAGGTTCCCCGCTATGTCCGAGGTGGCATCGCTCATAGCAGATGAGGGCTTTGATGCGTCCATTAAGAGGCTGGGCAGGAGTCTTCTGAAGGTAACCCTGAAACCCTGATTTGGATTTTTTACAATACTTCCTTGATGGTGAATTGCATGATTGGAAAAAATCTAAAAAAGTTGTGTGTACCTACACAGTTACCTACACGTAAGTGTTTTAGAGGGAAGAAACGTTAGTTTCTTGGGCCGGTGGTCGAGATGGCGAGCGTGCTCATCGTGGACGACGTCCTTTTTGCAAGGATTATACTCAGAAAGCTGCTGAGCGAAGCTGGCTATGACGTTGTTGGGGAGGCGTCAAACGGCAGGGAAGCCGTGGAGAAGTACCTCTCCCTCAGGCCGGACGTTGTAATAATGGACATTATAATGCCCGACATGGACGGAATAAAGGCCCTCAAGGAGATCCTCGAGATCGATCCAAAAGCCAAGGTCATAATGGTAACCTCCGTCGACCACGAGAAGAGGGTCATAGAGTGCATCGAAGCCGGTGCTAAGGGGTACATTGTCAAGCCCTTTGAGAGCTCACAGGTCATCAATGAGATTGAGCGCGTGCTGTCGGAAGCATAGGGCCGGCCGGTGCAGGGTAGCTGCGTCCTCGGTTTCCACGGAAGGCAGGGGGCAAGGGTCCGGCCGGCCTAACCTATCGGAGAGTGGGAGCCGTGCCCTACGAAGGCCAGATGGTTGAGGAGCTTCAGGAAAAAGTGGAGGAACTCCGGGCACTTTTTGGAGAGCTAAAGGACGCCTCCAGGGTAAACGAAGTGGCGGAGGAGATGATGCGGGCGGCCCACACAATAAAGGGGACGGCCTCACTTGCCGGTTTCTCAAAGCTCTCCCAGGCAGCGCACTGGGTTGAAACCCTTCTTGAGCTGGTTAAGGACGGCAGGCTGGATCTCGATGACGAGGTTCGCTCCCTTCTTGAGGGCTTTTTGGACTCAATAGAGGATTTCGTGAAGAGCATCAGCATCGATGGAACTGAGGGGAGCGGCTCAATAGACTACCTCATAGCCAAGGCAACCTCCCTGATCGCTGGCAGGAAAGGAAAGGGCGCCCCCCTGCCGGATTTTTTCAGGAAGAGGCCGGTTTACAGGTATACGGTGAAGGTTACGTTCGACAGCATTTCAGATAAGCTTCCGGCGTGGGTCTTCTCTCTGGCCCGGACCCTCGGCTCCCTCGGCAGAATACTATCCTCGACGCCGGACATAGAGGGATTCCTGAAGAAGCCTGAGAAGGGCGTGAACTCGTTCACCCTTGAAGTTGAGAGCTGGCTCGACAGGGAGAACCTGAGAAAGAGGCTTGCTGCACTGGAAGGAGTCAGGGAAGTGGAGGTCGATGAGTATGGGCGCGAAAGAACCGAGAAAAAGACCTACAAGGTTGCGGTTGTCTTTCGGGAGGATTTTCCTCTTAAGGCGGCGAGGGCTCTTCTTATCCTCAAGGATCTCAAAAATCTCGGCGAAGTCCTCTCGGTGAGCCCCTCCGAGGAGGAGCTTAGGGAGGGAATACTGAATGCCGCTTCGGAGTTTGAGGTTTCTCTACTGACAGACAAGAAGCCGGAGGAGATAGAAGCGACCGTTAAAAGGCATCCTGGACTGAAGGACGTCAGGGTGGCTGAGGGGAAAGTAGAAACCCAAAAGCCCGCCCGCCATAGACCGAGGCCCCCGATGGCCAGCAGGAGGGAAGAGGAAAAATTAGACAGGCTGATGTCCCTCCTTGAGGAGCTCTTCTTCGTTTCAGACTGGACTAAAGAGGCATTGAAAGAATGCAAAAGCCCAGAGCTCGGAGAGGTGAGCAAAAGGCTGGACGAGCTGCTCTCCAAGATGAGGGGCATACTCTTTGACATGAGAACCGTTTCCATGCGCTCGATTGTTGAGGAGTTTGAGCCCCTTGTGAGCAGACTCGCCAAGGAGCTTGGGAAGTCCGTCGAGATGGAGGTTGAGGGAGAAGACCTCAGGGTTGACAGGAAGATCGCCGCGGCCCTGTGGGAGGTTCTCGTCCACGTCCTCAAGAACAGTGTTGTCCACGGGATAGAGAAGCCAGAGGAGCGCAGAAAAGCAGGAAAAGCCCCTGTGGGAAAGATCACTGTGCGGCTCCTCCAGAAGGGGGATTTTGTTGAACTCGTTGTAACGGACGACGGCAGGGGCATAGACCCGGAGGAGATTAAGAGAAGGGCCCTGGAAAGGGGTATCCTCACGAGGGAGAGGGCGGAGGGGCTGTCCGATGAGCAGACCCTTGAACTCATATTCCTTCCCGGGATGAGCACCCAGGAGGTTGCCAGGGAGAACTCCGGGAGGGGCCTCGGCCTCAACGTTGTCAGGGAAGTAATCCGCTCCCTTCACGGCAGGATCTACGTGCGCTCGGAGGTTGGGAAGGGGGCGAGCTTTATAATCCAGGTTCCCTTTGAGCTCTCCATAATCCCCGCCTACATAGTCGAGGTTGGTGGTGAGGAGTACGCGGTCTCGGCCATAGGCGTAACCGGCACTATCTCTCTGAACCGCGATGAGGTGAGGAAGGTCGGGGCTTACATTACGGTCCTCAACGGTCGTCCCGTGCCAGCGGTTCTCCTCCACGATCTCGTTGATTTTACCGCCATCCCCCCAGAGAAGTTGGAGGGACTGGTGGTGGAAACGGGCGGCGGCAGCGCCGTTCTCCTCGTTGATCGGATTGTAGAGAGGAGGGATGTTGTTGTGAGACCCCTCAGGGCCATCCTCCCGCGGGTTGACAGGAACATCCCGTACACGGGGGTGACGCTCCTCGGTGGGAGGAGGGTGGTGCCTGTTATCGACGGCGTGGCGGTTTTTGACCTCGTACTCGGGGGTGAGAGGAAGTGATCTCCTTAGAGGATATGGAGCTCTTCCTCGAGCTCATCATGCGCCCGGTTTTAAGGAAGATCTACCCCTCTGGGAGTGAAGTTAAGTTCAAATTCGCCGGGAGGTACGAGCCATCAGCGGGGCGCGAGGGGTTCTTAGCGCTGCTCGGCGGGGGAAACCTCTCGTCTGCGTTCTTCATAGGCAACTACCTGCTCGCCGTTTTTAGACTTGCCGGCCCTACGGAGGAGCTGAAGGCCCTACTCTTGGATGGCTACTCTGATATGGATGCGAGGGAGCTCCTCCAGTCCCTCATCCAGGAGGAAGGCAACATAATCTCCGGCCTCCTCTCGGGGACTCTCAGCAGGATTCTCAACGAGGAAGTTTTGCCAAGCTCCCCGCTTAGCGTTGAAGAGGCTTTCGAGGTCACTAAGTGGGAAGGCAACCTCCCCGTGTTCTGGGGGGTGTTGGGAAGGTTTAAACGGGTGTCCGTTGGAGTCTACCTCATTCCCCTGAGGCCCCTCATAGAAAGGCTCTCCTCGGACGAGAGCGTCATTGATCGGGCCCTCATGAAGGGCCGTGGGGAGGGCAGGAATGCCTACAGAGCCAGGAGGGGGCTGGGAAGATGAGGACGAGGGTGCTGCTCGTGAAAGCCGGCGAGGGGATCGGGGAGATAGCCCTCAGGGACTGCTACGCAGCTATATCCGGGGCCGAGCTTCTCCTGGCCTTCCAAGGCGGGGGCGAGAAGACGGTAAAACTGAAAACTGTGGAGGACGTTCGTTTTGACGTGAACGTTCCATCCATGAGGGGCCGTGTGAAGGATGCCTTCTCGCTCACCACATCGAGGGGAGAGCTGATTCTCGCCATCCTGGAGAACCCCCTCAGGTACGACGAAGCTGGGTTCAGGGTTCTCCTTCACTCCATCTTTGAGAGCCTTCTGAACGGGCACCCGGTGAAGGCGGCCGGGATCGAGGAAAAAACTCTCTCCCTGAAGCTAATCCCGGTTGAAAGAGACTACCGCAGGGGAGTTGCCTTCGTGCTGGATGAGAAGGGGCCTTTTTTCAGGTTCACAGCCGCCGAAGCCGGGCACCTCAGCGGCGAGACCTGGATACTTGAGACCGAGGGGGAGCCGCTTGTCCTCACCGTACCCGGGAGACGGGCGAGACGGCTACTCCTCAGATATTTCATGCGCTTTTCCCCGGACGTTGCCGTGAAACTCAGGGAGCTCTACTCCGAGTTCCCGGACGTTAGGCCCCCCGTCCCTGTTCTTGATCCCTTTGAGAGGGCCGTTTTTGAGGCAGTCCTCAACGGGACCGATCCCCTCGCCGTAGCCGGCCTTTTGGGTGCCGATGTTGCGAGGGTTGAGGAGGCCTACGACAGCCTCATACGGAAGGGCCTGCTCAAGGTAGTTGGGATAAGGAAGGTGGTGGAACCTACCGCCACCGCCGTGTCCCTGGGAAGACTTTTAACCTCGGTGGAGGAGGAGAGTGGGGGTGAAGCCGATGGGGGTAAGGGGTAAGCTGCTCACGGTCGGGGTTATCCTCTTCATAATGGTATCGCTGCTCGCGACTCCAGCCCTTTCGAAGGGGAACCCGCTCGTCTTCAAGGGCTCTCTCTGTCAGGGTGTTGCGTACCAGAAGAGCGTGGAGGCCGTTGCCGTAGCCAGGGACAAGGTGTACGCCTCCTGCGACTACCGGATGGTGATGGAGGGGAAGCTGATAAGCGTGTACTACCTCGGTGATACGGCCGCCTACTTTAGGAACGGATCGAAGCTCTGGGAGAACGCCTCTGGCTACGTGGTCAAGCTCCTTCCCCTCCAGAATAACCTGATAGCGGGCACCCTCGGCGGCTTCGTCGTCTTCAACTCCTCGGGCTCGATAGTGGAGACCGTGCCAGTTAAGAACAAGCTGTACGACTTCGTGCTCTCCAACGGAATGATCTACGGTGTGGACGGCGACGTATGGGTTGAAAACGGCAGCTTCTCAAGCTCTGGCGAGGTCTTCGCGCTTCGCTGGGACGGGAGACTGGAGAACTCAAGTTTGTGGAGTCTCAGACTACCGAGCATGCCCGACAGGATCCGGCTCGGACGCGTCGTCTACGTGGGCTCCGGAATGCCCTCCGGCTACTCGTCGAGCTACGCCTTCGGCTCCCTCTACGGCGTTTCCTACAACGGCAGCCTGCTCTGGAGGATCGGCCTCGGACAGTGGGTCAGGGACGTTGAGGTCTGGAGGGGAATGGCCGTCGTGGGAACGGGCTACGGAAAAGACAGCGGCAGGATCCTCCTCGTTGATTCCAGAGGGCACGTACTCTGGAACCTGAGCGCCTACTTTGTTGAGGATCTCCTCGTTTCGGGGGACAGGCTCTTCGTTTCTGGCCTTTCAAATGGAAAGGGCGTTGTAACGGCCTACGACCTTCCCTCAAGAAAACTCCTCTGGAGGCTTGAGCTGCCGTACCGGGCGAAGGCAATGGCGATGTCTAAGGAGGGGCTTCTCGTCGGCACAGGGAAGTTCGAAAGCAGGCGCGAGGGCAACGTCACCAAGGTGTACTCAGAGGGTTCCCTCTACCTAATAGACCCCGGGAAGGGGAAGGTTCTCTGGGAAGACGATGGAACAGGCTACGTCAGGAGCATAGCCGTGAAAGGCTCCATGGCTGTTGTGGGAACTGGGAGCCAGTACTTTTACGTTTACGACCTTTCAAAGGTGGGTTCGACCGGGAAGAGGATCTGCGGGCCGGCATTTCTCCTGCTGCTCGTCCTCATTCCACTGGGGGGTGTCCTCCATGGAAGAAGAACTTGACGTCCGGGAAGCCCTCGCAACGGGGGAGAGGTTAGGGGAGCTCATAGTCAGAATTGAGCACGAGGACGACCTCCTCAGGCGGGTCATCTCCTATCTCGACGACGACCTCTGGATAGTTCAGAAGAACGCCATAATATCCATAATGGCTGTTGTTGAGGACAGGAGGGAGCTACATGAGCCCCTCCTCAGGAAGCTCCTCGTCATGATACGGAAGAGCGAGGCCGTTCCACTGACCCTCGAGATAGCCAAGGCAATTGGGAGGTTCTCGAAGATAAGGCCAGATCTCGTCAGAAAGGCCGTCCCGGTGATCTTTGCCAACTTCAGAATAGGCGATCCCAAGATAAAGGTGAACATGGCCTACGTCCTTGAGGAGATAATGCGCCAGAACCCGGTTCTCCTCGGGAACATCGTCAGGGAGATCATGGGGCTCCTCTCGTCACCCGACGAGATGGATAGGCTCGCGGCGCTCAACTTCATCTCGGCCCTGGGTGAGAACAAGGGCAGGTACGTTACGCCTTTCCTCCCGCGTCTCTTTGCGCTCCTGAACGAAAATGACGAGCTTGTAAAGGTGAGCACCATCGAAACCCTGTCTGAGATCGCCGTGGCCAACCCAAAGCTCAGGAAGATAATAAAGTCCAAGCTCTCTGAGGTTCAGGAGGGGAGTGAGTTAGTCATGAAGACCCTTCAGAAGGGCCTGACCCAGATAGCGCTCGCCGAGGCTTCCAGCGGTTCCTCCCCTTCTTCTCCCTGAGGTAGGGGAACCTCATAATGTGGCCGCACTTGAGGCACTTGACGACCACGTGGGGGTAGGGCCTGCTCCTCAGGCGAACCCTCGCGTTCACACCGGGCACGAGGAAGGAGTGGCACCTCCTGCAGTAGCGCCTCCTCCACTTTCTCGGGATCCGTATCTTGGCCTTTCTCTGCACAGCGAGGGCTATCTCAACGTAGCGGTCCGACAGTTCGGGTTCGTAGGGGAAGACCCTCTCGGCGAGGGTGAAGAGTACATCAACCCTCTCCGCGGCCACCCTTTTCTTTTCCCTCTGCTCCCTTTTCCTTATCTCCCTCTTCCCCATGCCCATCACCGCACCAGCTTCAGGATCCCGACTACAGGCTCATAGGCGTAGCCCTCCGAGATCAGGGCTTTTATGGTTCTCTCAGCCCACTCCGGGCTGAACCCCCTTCTCAGGAGCTCCATTCTAAAGGCTTCAACCGTCACCTCCCCGGAGGCGGAGGTAGCTGCAAGATCCCGAAGTACCTCAAGGGCTTTGGCGGCGCGCCTGTCGGACGGAACGTAGCCCCTGTACCTGTCGAGGAGCCTCTGGAGTTCGCTCTGAGGCGTTTCCTCCAATACCACCATCCAGTCGTTTACTATCTCCTCGTTGAGGTCCACAACTTCCCTCACCGCCCCCGAGTCCACCCCGTCCCTGAACCTTCCGGCGGATCCGAGGAGTCTGAAGCTGAGCTCGTACCTCCTGTTGAGGTCGAGAACGCTCCCCGGGATCGTCAGGAGGTCGAACTTCCAGCCGTATTCGCTCCTCTTCCTCTCAAGCCAGCGTTCGAACCTCCGCCTGAACCTCTCCCCCTCCCCGCGGAACGCCGAGATAACACCTACCCTCTTCCTTTCGAGGAAAACCGTTGCCATCAGGTTGGGGGCAAGTTCTCTGAGTTCGTCGCTGCGCTCCAAGTACGGCCTCTCGTCTTCCTCTGGGATGAACACCAAGGGGGTCTCTGCGTTCTTTGGGAGTTCTGATGTCACGTCAGCCTTCTCCGGGAGCGGGAGGAGTCCAATGGCTTTTTTACTTGATACGAGGGAGAGGGCCCACTTTGAGGGCCTCACAGGATTACCCGGCACGTAGTACCTCATATCGCCTTGCAGAGGGTTGAAGACAGTGAAGTCGAGGCCGAGGAAGTCGTCTTCAACAGCGCTTCTTTTCCCCTTCTTAAGCCTCACCTCCTCTGGCAGGGAGAGGAGTATAGACCGCGCCACCCTCCACAGGTCTTTTATCCCGCTTTCCTTTCCCCTCTCGCCGAAAACTGAGAACTCCGAGCCTTCTCCCCACCCCGTGACTGATTCGAGAAGGGGGGCGCTGCCGTAGAGTGAGTAGAGGATCCCCCTCTGAAAGCTCCTCTCCGCGTACACCGTGTCCTCAATGAGGGACTGGACCTCCTTAGATGTGAGGGCGAAGTTCCGGTATTCCAGCCAGTAGGCACCGTAATCGCGAACCTTTATCTTTAAGGCTTCAACCATCTTGATGGTTCCCCAAGGGTACGGCTGGACTACCCCCCTAACCTCTGTGTAAGCTCCCGAGCGGATGCGGCCTTCGAGCCGCGTTTTTTCAGTTATCTTCACAACCAGGTAGGGCTTAAGGCGCGTTGATTTCAGTTCGCTCGGCGGGAGCCCGGATAGAACGTAGTAAACCCCGTTGTCCGGCGCGTTAGGGGGCCTCCTCAGAAGGATGAAACCATGGAGCTCGGCTTCCTCACCGGTTCTGAGCTCCCTCAGCATCATGAGAAAATCGCGGGCCCTCCTCTCGGACGTCAGGGCCCTATCAGATGGCTTCCTCAGGAGGCTTAGGAGCTCAAGGTAGTCGGACATGTTGATAGCTTGGAGGAGGGGGTTAAGAAGTTAGTGGCCGGCGGCGTTCCCGGGTTCCCGCCCCCTCCCGGAGGGCAGTACTACCGGGAACGCTGGCGGGCTTAACTTCCGGGGTCGAAACGAGACCGGGTGTAACCCCGCCGCCCTGGCCGCCGTACCGGTACTGCCCTCTCCAGGGGGATTTATAAGCTTTGCGGTGGCACTCAGCTTTTGACTATAAAAAATCGTAATGACCTACACAAAAGCTATATAAAATTTGGAGCTGAAACCTGACTGATGAAAATGTTCGACAAGGGAAAGGGTGGCCTCAGCTGGGACTACCTGAGGGAGAGACACCTCGACATAGTCTCCGAGCTCAAGAGCCTGAGGGAGTGGGGGGCCATAAAGGCTGCCATCCCAGAGTCGGAGAACATAAAGGACTACTCCCTCCTGGCCCTTCAGTCTGTGGCCGCCCTCACCAGGGAGTTCCATACCGAGAAGAACCTCCTCAACGAGAAGCTTCATGCACTTGAGGAGAGGCTCGACGACACGAGAACCGAGATGAGGGAGCGCGATTCGGCCCTTGAAAAGCGCATCAAGAACCTTGAATCTTCAATGGGGGACGTCCAGAGGAAGCTCCTTCTCGTTGAGGGCATAGGGAACATGCTGCCAAAGATAAGCGAGCTTGAGGAGCGCCTTGAAGCCGGCAACGTCCAGCTTTCTTCGAAGGTAGAGGAGCGCTACTCGCGTCTGATAGAGGAGCTCGTTGACAAAAAGGTCCGTGCCCTGGAGGAAGAGCTGAGGGGCTCGATACTCGGGATAGGGGCAGAGCTCGCGAAGTCCCTCAGGGAGATGCAGGAGAGGGACGAGCGGCTCGCGGTGGAGAACTACGATCTGAGGACGAAGCTGAAGCGCATCAATTCGGAGCTCGACAGGGTAAGGGAGGAGGCCGAGAAGCTCCGCAAGAGGCTTGAGGAGTACAGGGAGATGAACCGCAGTATAGAGGATCTGCACCGCAGGGTTCAGGAGTACGAGAAGAGACTCAACTCGCTGTCAGCAATGGAGAAGAGGCTCATGCAGCTCACCGGGGCGAACAGCTTAGAGGAAGCCCTGAACATAGTGGAGAGGATGAAATCGAACTGCGTCCCCAAATCCAAGGTAACCCCGGTTCTCAACGAGCTGAAGCGCCTCCAGGAGAGGGTCGAGGAGCTCGAAGCCGAGAACGGCAGGCTGCGGGAGAAGAATGAGAAACTAACCGAAGCCCTGAAGACGCTCCTCGAACGGACCGAAGAAGGCGAAGGCTCTACTCAATGATGGCCACTGCCCTGACCGGGCTTCCAGAGCCGCCCTCGATCTTCAGAGGAAAGGCCACGAAGGTGAACTCTTCCCCCAGTAGATCCTCGATGTTGGTCAGGTTCTCGAAAATCGGTATCTCCTCGCTCAGGAGTATCGTGTGCACGTCCTCGTTCCCGATGCTCGCTGAGTCAGTTCCCACGGCCTTCGCACCCTGGGCCGCGAGGAAGAGGGCGACCTCGGGGGAGAGCTCCCTGCCTCCAGTTAGGAAAAGCACGATCCTGCCGGAGTAAGCTTCCTCCGGAACCTCATCGAGGGATACCTCCCCCTCTCCTTCTCTGACGTCTACGACGAGGCCAGGCCCGATGAAGCTGTCGAGGGGCATCTCGTCCACGGTCTTACCGCCTGGAATGAGGTGCGCCGGTGCATCGACGTGCGTACCAGAGTGCTCCCCGAGTTTCAGGACGTTCATATAGTAGCCGTCCCTGTCTATGAAAGCCCAGGGCTTCACCTTTATCTCAGGGTCGCCAGGGTAGGTCGGCGTCCCCTCACTAAGTGGAATGGACAGATCAACGAGTTTCATCGTTTCATAAAGGGCCTTTCTCCATATAAACCTTGCCCCTCCTCCCAGGTTTCACTCCCGGCCGCCTGAACCCCCATCGTCCCTCCCGAGGCCCGCTCCCCCTCCTTCGTCTCCTCTCTCTTTCCCCGACCCTTCGCCCAGGTAGAAATCGCTGAAAAGCTCCAACTCCTGGATGTAGCTCCTTCTGATCTTCAAAGCGGTTTTAGCCCTCTCCATCTCCCTCCCAAGGTAGAAGGCGTGCCTCGGGCTTATATCGAAGTGCTCTAAGATGGCGTCTATTATCGCGTTCGGGCTTTTTCCGGTTATCGTGAGCACCGCCTTCATCCCGCGGTGGGCGTTCACCCAGATCCTCCCGTTTTCGATCCAGACGCGGAAGTAAATCGGTTCCAATTCAACCGGCTTCTCCTCGGCCTCGACGATTTCCTCGGCGGGCTCGAACTTCCACTCCCTTGTCCGCTTCTCCTTGAGGAGTAGGAGGTCGAAGCCGAGGTCTTTTGGTGTATCGAAGAGGTTCATGTCCACCGCTCGCTTCAGCTCCCTGAGGGAGCCCCTCGCCTTAGCGCTGACTTCGGTGGTTAGAAGCAGGTTTATCGAGAGCTCCTTAGCGATTCCAGCGAGCAATGCGTTCATTCCAACGCTGTCTGCATCATAAAGCTCCACCACGTTCCCAACACCCGCTAAAAGCAGGTCCCCCGGGTTCCTCTCGCGGTAGAGCTGGAAGGCTGTGATGGAGCGCGCTAAGTGGGGCACCTGCTCAAGGACGGGGTCGGGGATGACTGTCTTGTAGCCCAAATCGATGGCTTTCTCCTTCAGCCTTTCGAGGAACTCGACGCGCTCTCCTGGCTTCGTGGGGAAGAAGCCTTCCCTCTGGTTGGTTGGTATTAAAACAACGGGCTTCTCCGTCACAAGCTCCTCAATGTTTCCGGCATCAACACTGAGGAATAGATCCGCGTAGTCCAAAGCCCTTTCGAGCTCAGCGGCGTTGAGCGAGTCGAAGCTTATTGGGACATCGAAGCCATTCTCTTTGAGTCGCTCGCGGATCTCCGGGATTTTCTCTATGAAGTCGAGGTTGGTCTCTCCAGAAATCATTCCGACGTCAACTATGTCAGCGCCCTCGTTGAGGTAGTAGAGGGCCGTTTCAACGGTCTTTTCACGGCCGAGCTTTGGGGCATCGACCACCTCGCCCAAAATCCTCGCCGGGAAGTCCCTACCCGCCGGGAGGTTCCCGATGAGGACGTTCCAGGGTTTTCTGAGAGCCCTCTCGATGTAGCGTCTGTCCCGCGTTTTGTTTCGGATGTCCTCGACCTTCTTGAGCGCGTTGACCGAGAAGAGCTCGTCTGCAGGAACTTCCCTGCTCAGCTTGAATCCATCCCTGAGGGCTTTAATGATCTGAGGCAAGTCCATAGCGTTCCTCGGCCCTTTGAAGGCGGGAATTCCGAGCTCGTCCTCAATGACCTGAGCGGAACCGCGGACGAGGCCCGGGATTAGGATGAGGTCGTACTCCCCACTCCGAATCCCGGCCCTTTTCAGGTGGCGGGCGATAAGCTCGGGCGTTAGAAAGGCAGCGACACTGACCGGGGCCGCGAAGACATCACAGCCCTTTCCGTACTTCCTCACCAGGGGCTCGGCGAGCTTTCCTGTGACGAGGAGGATCCTCCCGGGCTTCCGCATGTTGGTGTTTTTGACGGTGGGCTTAAATGTCCTTCGGCTCCCGTCGGCTTTCCCCTGGTCTCTCCCATGTCGAGCCCAATAAAAGGGAAAGGCTCAAAAGCCGCTTCCCCCGCTGTTTCCCATGGCCCCCTCTATCTGCTGCAGTAGAAAGCTCTCCTCGGCGCGGAGAACCCTAACTATGGTCTCCTTGTCCACGCCAGTGGTCTTCTCTATGTAGTCCACGAGATCCCGCTTGAGCTCCCTGATCATGGCTATCCCCTCTTGAGGGGGACGTTCAGCAGCACAAGGCCTATCCCCGTGAGCGCAGCCAGTGCGAGGAAGATTTTGTTGGCCCCGCTTTCCTTATAGGGCAGCTCGTACTTTATGACGCTCCCGTCTACCTTTATGTTCTTAGCCCCCTTCGGGAGAACGACCGTGGCCGTCTCTATCACCCTGCCCTGGCCGCCGAAGATGGGCTGGGCAGAGGTCAGGACGAGGGTGTTTCCGTTCCTGCTTGAGAGGGTTACGTCATCGCCGCCGAGGTCGAGCTCCCAGTGGGGGCCCTTGTTCACGGCCGCACCGAGCATCGTGTAGCTCGCCTTCAGCCGGTTGTTCGAGTCGTCCCACTCTATCTTCATGTTCCTGTACTCAACGTCGCTCCTCTTGTTCTCGAACTCCCTTTTCAGCATGTAGGTAGTTGGGTACGCCTGCTTCATCTGAAGGTACAGGTTGGGGGTGAACTTCCAGACCTCAACGACTTGGGCGTTCCCGACCTCATCAACGGTAACCTTCATGTTCCCGTCCACCTTGTACTCCTCGATCTTTATGCCCTGTGCCATTACCAACGGGAGGAGGAGCAACAGGATGGCAAACGTAACGAGATACCACTTCATTTCCCATCACCTCAGCTTAAAGCTGCCCACTATGTGCTCCCCGAGCTGGTTGTATTCCTCGTTGTTCTTCGGGAAGTCGTAGATGACCGCGTAGCCAACTCCGCCGCTCGTGAAATACCTGGCAACGGCAGTGTAGTCGCCGTAGTCAGTTGAGAGGGAGTACAGGACTGCGTAAACGTTCATGCCCGCTATGCTGCCCTGGGCTTCCTGCCGGGCGTTTACCTGAACTCCACCGTTGGCCAGGCTGTTCTCAAAGGCCGAGACCATGTCCTCCACGCTCGCCCCTTCCTGGTAGAGAACCATGAACTCAAACTCCCCGTCCGGGCTCACGAGGTAAACCTCTCCCCCGTACTCCTGGGGGGCATCCCAGCCGGCGGGGTACTCGAAGGAGAAGTATTCCCCGTTGTACGCGCTCCACTGGGTCTGCGCCCCACCGTTTCCACCGTTGTTGCCTCCGTTGCCTTCCCCGTTGTTGGGGTTCCCCCCACCTCCATTGCCACCGTTATTTCCGCCCGCGTTCCCTCCAGCTCCCTGAAGGGTTATACCCCACTTGCTCAGCACATCGGCTGGAAGTTCGGGGAGCTCGGGCGGAATTATCCCCTTACTGTGCATCTCGGCGATGTCAACGATGATGTGCGGACCGCTCATGGCTTTCTGCCAGGTGTTTACTCCAGCCCGAACTGCCTCCTGGAAAGAAACGTCGTTGTTTATTGTCGTTGCCTCAACGGGGATTATTGAGCCGCTGGGGAGCTGGATCAAGGGAAAAGCATGGCCCGGTATGAGAACCAGGTAGGCCTTCAGCCCCTGGGACATTGCCAAGGAGGCGAACCAGATGGCCAGGTCTATGCACGTACCGCTCTTGTCCCTGATGACGTCGCGGGGGTACATCACGTGCTCCGCAAACTTCCCGGTCCAGTAGTCCGATGCCTCAGTTTTGTAGGAGAAGCCGTTTCTGACGGCGAGCTCCCATATCCCGCTCAGGCTCTTCACCGCCTCGTCGTCGCTCAGGCTTGCCCCGGCTCCCCCGGCCAGCTTGTTGCCCATGTCCGCGAACTCCCTGACAACGGGGTCGCTCGGGGTCACCCAAGCCGCTACGAAGGGCGTGTTGCTGAAGGTGTCGTAGAAGCTGCCCGTGCTCTCCTCCGGGCTCAGCGATGAGAACACGAAGTCATTGATCCCCAAGATTTTTATGGTCTTAGTCGTGCTCTCCTCGTGGGTCTTCCCGTTGGACTCGTAGGTTATCTTGATCCTCAGGTTCGAAGGCGTTGCGGAGCTGAGCTTGGTGACATCGCTTGAGATTATGGGGTAGTAGAGATCAACTACGGTTCCGTTGGGGACGATGATAGGGTAGCTCTTCTCGACCTCGGGTGCGTAGTTGTCGATGGAGTATTTTATATGAACGTTAGTAACGGGGGCCCCACCGGAGTTGTGGATCACCACCTTCGCCACCCAGAACCCCAAGTCGGGGTTTCCGTAGACCTTGTATATCCCGGACATTATGCTGTCCTTAGCGTAGACGGTGTACTCGATTTTTCCAGCCTTGGAACTTCTCCCAAAGGCCCCGGCGTAACCGAGAAGGGAAAAGATCAGGAGTAAAGCCAAAACCGCGGAGCCTATCACTTTAAAGTTCATGGAACCACCTCAGAGACAGGTGGGGTAAACATCTACTTATCAATTGGCTTTGCCGAAAATCATCAAATCCACTCCCGAGAGGCGGACGAAAGGTTTTTGTTCTCCCACCTGAATCAACTTAAGGTGGTAATATGGAGAAGCCGGTTGGAATAGTGTTCGGCGAATCGACCACGGACCACTTCACCTTCATAGTGAACCCCCGGGGCGAGCTCCCCCGCTTCGGCGAGTTCCTGGTCGTAAAAAACAGGGATGGGGATGAAGTTCTTGCGCTCCTCCGGGCCGTAAGGAACATGAACTGGCTGATGGACGCCAGCAGGGGCAGCTACGACTACGTTGAAAAGACCGTGAGCGTTTTCGCCACTGGGGTTCTTGAGAAGAGCGAGGCCATACTCGCGACCGCCAAGATCCTCGGGATCCTGAGAACGGAGAAGGGGGAGTTCCTGAGGAAGCCGGTTCCCAACAGGGTTCCCATAAAGCCCGGCGAGAGGGTTTACCTCGCGAGCGATGAGGATCTGGAGAGGATATTCTCAAGCGGGCAGGTGAGGATCGGGAGGCTCATAGCGAGGGAGAGGGTTGAGGTGGGTCTCGACGTCAACAGGCTGGTCTCAAGGCACTTCGCCGTTCTCGCAGTTACGGGCGCCGGCAAGTCCAACACGATAGCCGTCCTCTCCAAGGAGATAGTGAGCAAGGTGAGGGGGACGATAGTCATCCTCGACCCCCACGGCGAGTACAGGAGCCTGAGCTGGCCCGGCGCGCGTGTGAACCCGATAAGGGCGACGATAGACCCGGCGAGGATAAGGCTGGGGGAGTTTGCAGCCCTCTTAGGAATAGCGGAGAACGCGAGCCTTCAGAGGCGCTTTCTCTCCCTCGCCTACAGAACCGTTAAGGCCGAGGCGCGTGAATCGGGCCGGGTCGTTGGAGGCCTGGACTTCATAGAGGCCATGGAGGACAAGATGGAGGAGTGGATCCGGGCCTACGAGAACGCCGAGGGCAGCGATGATAGGGTGATATACTACTACGACGAGAGGGGCAACAGGGTTAAGCGGAGCATACAGGCGAGGGATCTCGACTCCCTGATAAGGCTCAAGGACTACCTTGGAGAGCTCCGCGCCAACTTCGGCGAGTTCATAAGCGCGAGGGACGTGCTGAGCGAGATAAGGCCGGGGATGGTGAACGTGATAGACCTCAGCGGGATGGAGGAGGAGCAGATGATATCCCTCGCGAGCTTCACGCTCAGGGGCATCCTCAAAAAGCGCGTTGACTACGTTAAAGGCGTGAGAACCAACGACAGGGCGCTCGTTAGGGAGGTCTCCGAGGCCTACCCGGCCCTCACAAGGCCCATCCTCGTTATAGTCGAGGAGGCACACATATTCGCCCCGAGGGGGGAGAGCAACCCGGCCTCCAGGTGGCTCGGGAAGATAGCGCGCGAGGGCAGGAAGTTCGGGGTTGGTCTTGGCATAGTCTCCCAGAGGCCGAAGAAGCTCGACGACGATATCTTAAGCCAGACGAACACGAAGATAATCCTCAGACTCGTCGAGCCGAACGACCAGCGCTACGTGCAGCAGGCGAGCGAGCAGATAAGCGAGGACCTGCTCAACGACATAGCCTCCCTCGGGGTCGGTGAAGCCGTTGTGGTCGGCTACGCGATAACGATTCCGGCGATGGTGAAGGTGTACAGCTTCGAGAGGGACATGAAGGGGCACTACGGCGGTGGAGACATAGACATCGTCTCCGAGTGGCTTGAGGGAAAGGAAGAGGATGATGAAATAACTGAAGAGGAGGCCATCAACGCCCTCCCGCTGTGAGGTGTCGCTATGAAGTTCGCGCACATCGCCGATGTCCACTTAGGCAGGGAGCAGTTCAACCAGCCCTTCCGCTACGACGACTACCTCGGGGTCTTTCGCGAGGCCATAGAGAAGGCCGTGAAGGCCGACGTTGACTTCATACTCATCGCGGGAGACCTCTTCCACGTGAGCAGGCCTTCACCGAGGACGATACGCGATGCCGTTGAGGTTCTCGAACTGCCGAGGAGGAAGGGTATCCCGGTTTTCACGATAGAGGGCAACCACGACAAGACCATAAGGGAAACTTCCGTCTTCGACCTCCTCGAGCACCTCGGACTGGTTTACACCATCGGCCTTAAGAGGGAACCGAAGAAGGGCGAGTTTCAGGAAAGCAAAAAGCTTTCAGAGAACCGCTATCTCGTATGGGGAAAGGTCGGCGACCTTGAGATCCACGGGCTGAGGCACCACACCCGCTGGCAGCTCATAAGGGGGGATGTCAACGTTCTCAAGGCCCTCTTTAAAGGGAAGCGGGGAATCCTCATGCTCCACCAGGCAATTGACTACCTCGCCAAGGACACCCCCTATCAAGATGCCTTCGACCTGAGGCTGGGCGAACTTCCCGATGGCTTCTCCTACTACGCCCTCGGGCACATCCACGTCAGGAGGACAGCGGAACCCTCCCAAACGGGCCTGAGCGGGCCTTTAGTGTATCCCGGCTCCCTGGAGAGGACGGACGTGAGGGAGGCGAGCCACCTAATCCGCTACTCCGCAAGGGACAGAAAGCCGAAGGTTATGGAGAACCACGAAGCCAAGGGGTTCTACATCGTTGAGGACTTCATCCCGGAGTTCGTGGAGGTGCACGCGAGGCCATTCTACTCCGTCAGGGTGGAGGGGAGCAGCAAAGCCGAGCTCAGGAGGAAGGTTGAGGAGGTTTCTTCGCTAATCCCGAGGGACGCGATAGCGGTCATAACGCTCGAAGGGGTCGTAAAGGGCGGTGTAAGCTTGGCTGAGTTCAACGACCTCCTCAAGGACTCTGGAATAAGGTACTACACCTTCAGAAGCAGGGTCGTTGGGGAGGCGGTTCTCTCGAAGGAGAGGCTGAGCGAGGAGGAGCTCTTCACGGAGTGGGAGAAGGAGCTTTTGCTTCACCTCCGCGTTGATCCCAAGGAGTTCTCTGAAGGCCTCTCCGAGTTCGTCTCCTGGCTGATTGAGAGGTACAGGGAGGGGATTCCTCAAAAGGCGGTAGTTCCAAAGGGCACGCCAAAAATACCTGAAGCGAAGAGGGGAGAATCAGCGGAAGTCGTTGAAAAGTCTCCCAAGAAGGCTAAAGCCCCGGAAAAGCCGCCAAAGATGAAGCCCGAAAAAGAGAAAAAGCACGAAAAGAAGCCCGTCCCCAAACCCAAGAATCCGGCAAGCCTCGACGCATGGCTGAGGAGGGGTAAGCCGTGAGAATAAGGCGGATTAAAATCAAAAACTTCAGGGCGCACGAGAGGAGCGAGGTCGAGTTCAGCGACGGTATAAACCTCCTCATAGGCCAGAACGGCGCGGGGAAGAGCTCAATCCTTGAGGCGATCTTCGCGGCCCTCTACATGGGGCACCCGAGCTTCCCAAGGGGCTATCTCCAGGCCAACACGCGCGTCAACGCGAAGGGCGGGATAGCGCTTGCTTTGGAGTTCGAGCACGGCGGGAAGACGTACAAGATCGTGAGGGACAGCAGAAAGAGCGAGCTTTTGGAGGACGGCTCGCTGATAGCAGAGAAAAGCTCGGACATAGCCAGGTGGGTGGAGAGGAACGTCTACCCGATACAGGTCTTCACCAACGCCCTCTACATAAGGCAGGGCGAGATAGAGGGCCTAATCACGAACCGCGAGGTAATGGAAAAGGTTCTGAGGAAGGTTCTCGGAATTGAGGACTACGAGAACGCCGAGAAGAACGCCGCCGAAGTGGTAAGGGAGCTCAGGAGGAAGAGGGAATACCTTGGAAAGCTCATCGAGAGGAAGGACGAGGTCGAAGCTAACCTCCGCGACGCAGAGAAGCGCTTCTCCGAGACGCTGAGGAGGATAAGCGGGCTGAGGGAAAGGGTGAGAAAGCTCGAAAGGGAGTTCGAGGAAGCGGAGAAGGAGTACTCAAGGCTCAAGGCCCTGAAGGAAGAGCTTGAGGGGCTGGAGAAGAGGAAGGCCGTCCTGGAGCAGAGGATAAAGGCCGAGGAGGAGAGGATAAAGGACTACGAGGGTCAGATCTCCGAGGTGGAGAAGGAGATAGGGGAGCTTGAGGAAAGGCTGGCTCGCCTGAAGGAGCTCGAACCTCTCACGGAAGAATACCTGAAGCTTAAATCGCTCCTCTCGCTCAAGGACGAGCTCGCAAAGCTCGAAGTCTCGGCTGCTAAGTTGAAGGAGAGAAAGAAAGCACTCGAAGAGAGAACCTCTAAGACAAGTGAAGTCTCCGCGAAGATAGCTGAGCTGGAGAAGGAGGAGAGTGCCCTCAGGGAGACCTACGAGGAGCTCAAGCGGAAGAACTCCCTCCACCAGCGCGTTCTCGGGCTGAAGGCGGAGGCGGAGAGGTACAGGAAAGAGCTTGAGAAAGCCGGAATCACCCTAAAAAAGCTTGAAGAGGAGCTGAATTCCATCGAAAAGGCAAAGGAAGAGCTCGAAAATCTCCGCGAGGAAATGGCGAGAATAAGGGAGGAGATGGCGAGCCTCAGGGGACAGAAGGATAACCTCATTGAAAACCTCTCGAAGCTCGAAGGTGCTAAGGTATGTCCGCTGTGCAAGAGGCCGATCTCGGAGCACGAGGAGGGGGAGATAAAGGCCGAGTACGATGCTGAGATAGCCTCAATCCACGGGAAGCTGCAGAAAGCCATGGAAAGACTTGAAGAGCTCAAGAAGAAGGAACTCAAGCTCAGGGAGGTCGTAAAGAGGGAGCCGAAGCTAATAAGGCTGAAAAAGACCGCCGATCTCTTAGGGGAAGTAGAGGAGAAGCTTTCCAAGTACGATTTGAAGGAGCTTGAGAAAGCTTCTGAGGAGTTCGAGAAGGCTAAAACGAGGCTCATCGAGATAAAGAAGGAGCTGAGGCACCTTCGGGAGGAGTTTGAGGATTTAGAGAAGGCCAGAGAAGAGCTTGCAAGAATAGAGAAGCGGCTCGCCGAGATAGGGGCGAAGAAAGGAAGAATCGCAGAAAAGCTGAAGGGTGAAGGCTTCGGCTCCTTTGATGAGGTTGAGGATAGGCTTAAAGAACTCGAACCTGCCTACCGCGAGCACCTGTCCCTGAAGGGCGTCCCGGCACAGCTTGAGAGGGCTAAGAAAAAGCTCGCCGCCCTTGAGGGGAAGCGCAGCGAGAGCCTCAAAACCCTCAAAGAACTGGAAGGCAAACTAAGGGGGCTGGAGAAGGAGATAGAAAAGCTCTCGAAGGAGTTCTCGGAGGAGGCCTACGGTGAAGCGGAAAGGAGGTACATGGATAGCGCAAGGGAGCTTGAGAAGGCGAGGGCAGAGCTGAAGGGGGCTGAAGAAGTTAGGGACGAAGTCATGAAGCTCCTCGACGAGCTGAAGGCCAAGAAAAAGGAAATTGAGGAGGCGGAGAGGGAGGTGGATGTTGTCGAGAAGGTCATAGCGGACATGACCGCCTTCAAGGAGAAGGTTGCGAGGCTCAAAGCGGAGGAGGAGCTCCGTGGGCTGGAGGAGGTGCAGAAGCTCGCTGGGGAGACCTTCTCGGAGATGAGCGAGGGCAAGTACCAGGGGGTAAAGCTAAAGCGGGAGAGGAGGTACGGGAGGGAGAGGATAGAGCTGAAGGTGCTCTACGCGGGGAACGAGGTGGGATTAGAGTTCCTCAGCGGCGGAGAGAGGATAGCCCTTGGTTTGGCCTTCCGCTTGGCCCTCTCGCTATACAAGGTGGGGAACCTTGAGCTCCTCATTTTGGACGAGCCGACGCCCTTCCTCGACGAGGAAAGGAGGAAGAAGCTCGTTGAGATAATCTCAAGTCAGCTCAGGAAGATACCGCAGGTTATCATAGTTTCCCACGACGAGGAGCTGAAGGATGCCGCCGATTACGTCATCCGGGTGGAGAACGTCGGCGGGAAGAGCAGGGTGGAGGTTGAGGAGATTGGAGCGTATTAGCGACGCCCACGTTGAGGGGATAAGGAGGTTCTTAGAGAAGGGCATCGAGGAGGTTGAGAAGCTGAGGGACGGTGTGAGGAGGCACTTCAGGTGGGAAGGCCTGCCATCCCCTTCGCCCGGCAACGTTTACGCCGTTGACGGCAGCAGGATGATGAAGCGCCTGAGCGGGGCCGTTATCTACGCCGTATCAGCCTCGGCCGTGGGGGAGAGACTCTACTACTGGAACGACATCGGCATGGTCTTTCCATACAAGAACGTCGACGAGCGCGTTAGAATCCACATGGACATACTTGAAAAGAGGATGGGGGCCATAAGCGGTGAGCTCGGCGCCGACCTCGTCCTCATGGACGGGACGATAAGCAACGCCCTCATAACCCCGCCCACCTACGCGTCCTCCACCACGAGGGAGCTCTACTCAAGGCACGGCAAAGTACTCGTGGATGCTGCCCTCGACTTCCTCGACTTCCTCGACAGGCAGTGGGACTCATGGAGGCGGGAGCTGGAAGAAAAAGAAGTCCTGAACGGGTTTTCGCTCCCCTCAAGGGGGTGGGCGGGAAAGGAGATATTCAGCGTTCTCATGGAGAACGGTGCGAGGAGCATAAAGGGAAGCTGGTGGTGGGTTAAGGACAGGGAAGACCTGATAGTCCTTTTCGAGTACCTTGAATACCTCCACGCCCTTGACAAGCTGCTCGGGGGCCAGATAGCGGCCGTAGCTAAAACCTTCTACAAGACGGACGTGGTTAAGAAGGTCAAGGAGCTCGAACCGAGGATCCTCGGGGGTAGCCCGACAATAATAGACACGCCCGTTGTGGCTTCCCTGACCGATGAAAGCGGCTACCTCAGGTTCAGCTACATTGAGAAGCCCAAGGGTGGCCTTCCAAAGCTCGTGGTCGAGCTGATGGATCACGGAAAGCTCCAGAACCTGAGGGAAGGCCTCGTCTTAGATGGGGGCGAGATAAAGGGGGCGAGGATAAAGCCAGCCTACGTTCGCTTTGTCAAAGGGGGCCTCATCTACCTTCTTGAAGTTCCGGCGTGGCAGGATTTCGGCGAGACGCTCTCAAAAATCCTCTCCGTAGCGGAGGACGAGTACGTGATCCCTCTCGAATACGCCCATCACTCCGTCGTCATAAAGAAGAAGGAGTTCGAGTCCTACGTGAGCGCCGTGCTGAGCGCACTGGTGGGTGAGAACGAGAGGTTCCTGAGCTTCCTGCGCTACGGGAGGGAGCCTCTGGAGTGATGGCGATGATAAGGGTAGGAACCTGCGGCTTCTGCGAGGGGCATGCGAAGTACTACCGGGACTTCGACGCGATAGAGATCCAGTGGACCTTCTACCGGGCTGTTGGGGAGAAGACCCTCCAGAGGTGGAGGGAAGAGGCACCTGAGAACTTCGTCTTTTCCATCAAGGCCTTCCAGGGGGTGACCCATCCGCCCAGCAGCCCCACATGGAGGAGGAGCAACGTGAAGCCGCCGAAGGGCGCGGGTTTTCTGAGGCCCAACAGCGAGGTACTCCACTTCTGGCGCTTGACGCTTAACGAAGCCTCAACCCTCGGGGTCCGCTTCATACTCATCCAGCTGCCGAGGAGCTTCAAGGAGAGCGAGGAGAGCTTCCAGAACGCGGAGCGCTTTTTTAAAATGGCCGAGAGGGGGGACTTTGAGATAGCGGTCGAGCTTAGGGGCTGGAGCGAGTCGGGGGTTAAACGCTTCGTCAGGGAGTTCGATGTCATAGACGTTACCGACCCTCTCATCAGGGCCCCACTGCACAGGGGAGACGTCAACTACTACCGCCTCCACGGGCGCTACGAGGGCGGAAGGATAGTCTACAACCACGCCTACAGGGATGAGGAGCTTGAGAAGGCAAAGGAGAGGGTTCTCGGCTGGAACCGCTCCGAGAGCTTCGTCTTCTTCAACAACTCGAACATGTGCGCAGATGCAAAGAGGTTCAAAGAGATTTTAGACAGGTAGAAGGGAGATAATGGCAAAACGCCTCGGTGAAGTCCCTTCTCATCACGGATCAGCGTGCTGACGTTTCTTCATCGGCAGGAAGAAAAGGAAAGGTCAGTACTTGAGGTTCCTCTTCTTCTTCCACTTGTGGCTCCAGCTGTACTTCCTCATGCGCCTGCTCCTGCCGAAGCCGCAGGCGGCGCAGTAGCCCTTCTTGACGTTGAAGGCCCTCCTTCCGCAGCGCCTGCATCTGATGTGGGTGGGCGTTCTGTTCCTCTTCCCCTTCGGCTCCGTTCCTGCACCCATTCAATCCCCCCCGCTCATTCTATCTCGACCGGGGAGATTGCAAGGACGTTGTCTCCCCTGATGACGATTTTACCGTACTTCTTAACGGCCTCGCCGTCCTGTATGAGGTCCGCCTCGGCGAGGACGACGTTCAGGTGGATGTCGTAACCGATAAGCTTGCCCCTGAACTCGCCACCCCTCTTGAGGAGCACAAGGACGTCCTTATCAAGGGACTTGTGAATAACATCGAGTGGTCTTTCCGCCATTTTTCACACCTCCAAACAATCAAAGCTCATAGCCTTAACTGGGGAAACGGTTTATAACTCTTTCCCCCCGCGGTGGGGGAGCTTTCCGCGCGGAACGTCTTCCGGATGCACCCAAAAGCCAAGCTTTAATTTCAACCGGAAAACTAATAACCTGTATCACCGAGGGTGATGAAGGTGGTCCAATGAGAAGGGAAGTGGGAGTCCTTGCAGTTCTGCTCGTTCTCCTGGCGGCGGTATCTTCAGGCTGCCTGAGCGCTTCTCCAGGCACATCCCCAGCCTCTCCGTCGGGTACCGGCTCAATAAGCAACTCATCACCTGCCCGTAACTCCAGCACATCCACTGCGGCTGTACCTCCTTCCTTCGGTCTGCCGGGCGGAAACTACACCCCACTCTACGTCTCGGCCAAGTCCTGCCCCTCAGGGAGGGTCCCCGTGGAATTCACGTACAGACCGGCCAACGGGAGCGTCAGCTCCGTAAGCGTGCGGGGCAGCTTCAACAAGTGGGGCAAACTGCCCATGAGGTACGAAAACGGCACCTGGGAGGTCACCGTCTGCCTCCGGCCTGGGAGGTATCAGTACAAGTACTTCATCAACGGCCAGTGGGTCAGGGACATGTCTAAGGACAACGGGGGAAAGCCAGTTGACCCCGATGCCGATGCCTACGTTCCGGACGGCTACGGGGGAGAAAACGCCGTGAGGATCATCAGGGGGGAGGCAGCCTTTTACTTTGAGTTCGACCCGCGGGATCCGGCTTATCTGAGCGTCGCCGACAACAGGACTGTGGTGAGGGTTGAGGTCAAGCCGGGAACCCTCTCATCGGCCGTTCTCGTGACGGACAGGGGAAACTACACGATGAAACCCCAGGTCTGGTGGGGCTCGGGTGAGGTCTGGCGCGCCGAAGTCCCGGCGGTTGAACCGATGAGGTACTACCTCCTGCTAAACTCTGCCGACGGAAAGCGGCTCGCCGTCCTGAACTCCAGCAAAAGCCCGTTCTTCACCTTTGACGGCATCGACAGGTTCCCCCAGATCCAGTGGGTAAGCAACGGGATAACCTACCAGATATTCCCAGAGAGGTTCAACGACGGCAACGAGAGCAACGATCCCCTCGCCCTTCAGACCGACGAGCTCTGGTTCAACGAGATTACCGGTGGGAAGCCCATCCTCTCGAACTGGAGCGGCCCGATAACGCCCCTCAACTGCTGCCACCAGTACTACGGAGGCGACATAGCCGGCATAACGGAGAAGCTCGACTACCTGCAGAGCTTGGGCGTCACGATAATCTACCTCAACCCGATCTTCATCTCGGGCAGCGCCCACGGCTACGACACCTACGACTACTACCGCGTGAACCCTCACCTCGGCACCGAAAGGGAGCTCAGGGAGTTCCTCGACGAGGCGCACAGGCGCGGGATCAGGGTGATCTTTGACTTCGTGCCCGACCACACAGGAGTAGGCCACTGGGCCTTCTTAGACGTTGCAGCGAGGGGCAACCGGAGCCCCTACTGGAGCTGGTACCTCGTCAAAAAATGGCCCTTCAAGCTGGGCGATGGAAAGGCCTACGCCGGCTGGTGGGGGATTGGCAGTTTACCGAAGCTCAACACCGCCAACCCGGAGGTTAGGGAGTACCTGATTGGCGCTGCCCTGCACTGGATTGAGTTCGGCTTCGACGGGATAAGGGTTGACGTCCCCAACGACGTCCTCGACTCCGAGACTTTCTTCAGGGAGCTGAGGGAACGGGTCAAGGCCGAGAAGCCAGACGCCTACCTCGTCGGCGAGATATGGACGCTCTCGCCCGAGTGGGTGAAGGGAGACCGCTTCGACTCGCTCATGAACTACGCCCTTGGCAGGGATATTCTCCTTAACTACGCGAGGGGCTACCTGAGCGGGAACGCGACGCTTAAGATGCTCGGGAGGTACTACGCGAGCTACGGCGAGAACGTCGTCGCGATGGGCTTCAACCTCGTTGACTCCCACGATACATCGAGGGTTCTCACCGACCTCGGGGGCGGTTCCCTCGGGGACACGCCAAGCAACGAGTCCATAAAGAGGCTCAAACTCCTCTCAACACTCCTCTACACCCTTCCTGGAACTCCCGTGACCTTCCAGGGCGACGAGAGGGGTCTGCTTGGGGATAAGAACCACTACGACGAGCAGCGCTACCCGATACAGTGGGACGAGGTGAACGAAGACGTGCTGAACCACTACAAAGCTCTGGCAGAGCTCAGGAAGACCGTTCCTGCCTTAAGGAGCAGTGCGATACGCTTCTACACCGCGAAGAACGGGGCTTTAGCCTTCTTCAGGGGGCACGACGATGAGGTTCTTGTTGTAGCGAACGCCTGGAGGAAGCCAGCTGGGATAGAACTCCCCTCCGGCGAGTGGGAGGTCGTCTGGCCCGCGAATTATAAGCAATCCCCCGTTTCGGGGAAAATCGAAGTGCCCCCAATAAGCGTCCTCGTCCTTGAGAGGGGCTGAACACCCTTCAATTTTTGCCCCCATGCTCTCCAAAACATTTTTATGAAGTCCCTCGCTCCAGTTTCAGGTGGTGAGTGATGGGAGAAGCTGATAAGTACGAGGTTCTTCAGGATCTGATGAGGAGGAGAGGCTTTGCCTGGGGGAGCTTTGAAATCTACGGCGGTTCACGCGGATTCTACGACTACGGCCCGCTCGGCGCGACGATAAAGAGGAAAATCGAGCAGAAAATAAGGGAGGCCTTCCAGAGGGAGGGCTTCTTCGAGGTTGAAACGCCCGACATAACGCCGGAGCGGGTTTTCATAGCGAGCGGTCACGTCGAGAAGTTCGTTGACCCGCTGGTGGAGTGCAGGAAGTGCGGTGCGAGGTTTAGAGCGGACCACCTTGTTGAAGAGGCCTTGGGCATAGACGCCGAGGGGCTCTCCGCCGAGGAACTTACAAGGCTCATAAGGGAGAACGGCATAAAGTGCCCCGAGTGCGGCGGCGAGCTGAGCGACGTCTGGTACTTCAACCTCATGTTCGAGACGAGAATCGGCCCCTACGGCGACCAGAAGGGCTACCTGAGGCCGGAAACTGCACAGGGGATGTTCGTCAACTTCAAAAGGTTAGCTCACTTCGCGAGGAACAAACTGCCTTTCGGCGTCTTCCAGATTGGAAAGGCCTACCGCAACGAGATTTCTCCGAGGCAGGGGATGCTCCGCTTGAGGGAGTTCACGCAGGCGGAAGCGGAGATATTCTTCAACCCGAAGGAGACAGCTCATCCGCACTTCAAGGAGGTTAAAGACGAAAAGCTTAGGCTCTACCCGATCGAAAACCAGCTCAAGAACCTCGGGGAGATAGAGCTAACGGCAGGAGAGGCGGTCGAGAAGGGGTACCTGATGAACACCTTCTTCGCCTACTACATGGTCATGGTCAAGAGAACCCTCCTCGACATCGGCATCCCCGAGGACAAAATACGCTTCCGCCAGCAGCTGCCGGAGGAGAGGGCGCACTACTCGCGCGACACCTGGGACGCCGAAATCCACAGCGAGCGCTTCGGCTGGGTTGAGTGCGTTGGAATAGCAAACCGCGGTGACTACGACCTGAGCAGGCACCTGCGCGAGAGCGGGGCGGATTTAACAGTCCTCATCCACTACGAGGAACCAAAAATCGTGAAAAGGCTGGAAGTTTCCCTCAACATGAAGCGCGTCGGTCCAAAGCTCAGGAAAGACGCCAAGAGGGTAAACGAGATGATAAAAGGCTGGAACGAGGAGAAGAAGCGCGAGTTAGCGGAGCTCCTTGAGAAGGAAGGAAAAGTCACCATCGAAGGCTACGAGCTTGAGAAGGACGACTTCGTAATCAGGGAAGTGGAGGAGAAGGTAACGGGCGAGAAGATAGTGCCCCACGTTTTAGAGCCGAGTTTCGGCATAGACAGGCCCTTCTACCTGCTCCTCGAAAACAGCCTCGTCATCGAGGAGGACAGGACTTACCTCAAGCTCAAGAAGGACATGGCACCCATAGAGGTGGCTGTTCTGCCCCTCGTCGCAAAGGAGCCACTCAAGGGCATAGCCTACGACGTCTTCAGAACCCTCCAGAAGGAGGGCTTTTTGACTGTCTACGACGAGAAGGACACGATAGGGAGGCGCTACCTGAGATACGACGAGATTGGGACTCCCTACTGCGTCACCATAGACAACCAGACGCCGGAAGACGGGACGGTGACAATCCGCGACCGCGACACGAGGGAGCAGGTGAGGGTTAGCATTGAAGAACTGCCCGGCAAGCTGAGGGGGCTGATCTTCGGGAGCTAACGCTCCGCTTCAATGATTTTCTCAATTTCCTCCTTCAATTCTTCAAGCTGAGAACTCACGATGACCTAAACCACCAAAAGGTCAACACCGAAGTAGTGATGAACGACAACGTTTCTAAGGCCTACAACCCGTCTCCAAGGCACGGCAGGGTATTTCCTTCTGATGCCCTCGGGAACGTTTCTGGCGGCTTTTCCAATAATCTCAAGGCTCCTCAGTACCGCATCAACCGTTTTCTTGTCGTTAACGAAGGTTTCAAAGGTGTAGCCGCTGGTGTACTCTCTATCCGACCTATTAAGATATCATTCATGAAAAGGCAGGGGTCCCGTTTAGGCATAAACCGAATCCCCTTAATGTGCTCCCACAGCCCTTTTCTGCCCATGGAGGCGTTTTTTGTAATTAAATCTACAGGCAGGCCGAGGAGCTCCTCCAGATAGTCCCTGAGGTCAACTATCTCCCACCCTACGGGCCTTTCAAACTCGACCAGAATATCAACGTCGCTCAGCTCGCTTTCTTCGCCCCTTGCATAGGAGCCGAATATGGCTATCGACCTAACCCCGAAGCGTTCCCTGAGCTCCTCCTTGTGCTTCCTGAGAATGGCTTCGATTTCCTCAAGCTTTTGTGCCATCTTTTTTCAGTAGACCGCGAAGGTATAAAAGGCTAAGTTGAAGTATTGTCCATGCCGCCAAGAATCCACCTCGTCTACAAACGCATTCCAAACCGCGTTCTTGAGAGGGACGATGAGGTAATAGCTGATTTAGGGGACGTTATCGTCGCCAGATCCTCCTTTACCGGGATGCTCGCCCCCCTCAGGGTGAACGGCGCTGAGGTCATCAAGAACGGCTACGGTATGCTCTACTTCGCCTTCGTCGGGAAGAACTACGACATCCTGAAGGTCTACGATGAAGAGGGGAACTTCAAAGGGCTCTACATCGACGTTTTAGCTTACACAAAGCGCGAGGGGAACACCTTAGAGATGCTCGATCTCTTCCTCGATATCTTCGTCTTCCCGGATGGAAAGGCTTTCCTCCTCGACGAGGACGAGCTTGAGATGGCCCTGAACCACGGGCTGATAGATGGGGAGACCTTCGAGTTCGCTTATTCGGTTGCCCGGGAGATACTCGAAAAGCTTAAACGCAGAGAATTCCCTCCGGAAATCGTGTGGGACTACGAGTGGAGGGATTGGGATGGCGAAGTTCCTCAAGGAGACGAAGGAAGGGACGCTCCTCCTCATCCACGTCCAGCCGAAGGCGAAGAAGAACTCGATTGAAGGAATTGATGAATGGCGCGGCCGCCTGAAGGTCAAAATCAAGACTCCGCCCGTTGATGGAAAGGCGAACAAGGAGGTCGTTAAGTTCTTTTCAAAGCTCCTCGGGGCGGAGGTCGAGATAGTGAAGGGCGAAACGAGCAGGGAGAAGGATCTGCTCGTGAGGGGACTTGGCGCGGAAGACGTGAGGAGAAAGCTCGGCCTCTAACCCCTGGCTGCCTCCGAACCAGCTGTCTGAAAGGGGGAGTTGTAATGAATTACAACCTGTATAAACCAAATCCATCTTAATGTTTGTAATGCTTACAACTTAAAAGACGTAAAGCTTATAAGCTCTGCTGTTCATAAGATAATGCCCATCACTCTATGGGGGGGGCAGATGAAGAGGAGAAACTACTTAGCTGCGTTGTTCCTTGGGTTTGTTGTTTTGGGGTTTGTAAGCCCGGCAGTGTATTCCTTAAGGCGATGAAAAATGGACAGGCGAAAGGCGTATTTAGTCAGCGCCCTAGTGTTCCTGCTCTTAACCGCCTTGATAACGGTCTACCCGATAGTGTCTTACATATACATAGTCTTTCATCATGGCTTGCCCCACGACCTTTCAAAGGCTAATATTACATACCTTGGTGATATTCCCCCTGGTTCCTACATGTTCGTTTATCACTTTGAGGCTTTGGGCAATGGAAGTTACAACTTCACGGGTATCCTGTACTCTGTAACCTCCGCCTCGTGGGGACTCTACTCCCACGGAAGTCAGCCTTCCAACTGGAGGGTGCCCTTCAGGAATGTCACCGGACTCAGGGAACTTGCCGAAGTAAACAGAGTCCTCCCCCCTACAGATCCGCTCATAAAGTTCTTCTTTCCCAAGGACAGCGTCTACCTCATGAACGAGACACGCAAAATTGTTCCCATCAAGAAACCTGAGGAAAGCGGCACTGGTAACTGGTATTTTCTGCCCGGATATTTAGGATTCCCACGGCTTTATGGCCCAGAGGGACTTGATGCCTACAATCGCAGCCTCGCTGTAAAACTCGACGATAAGGGATATTTCCCCGTCGTGAGGTACCTTAAGGCCAGCAACGGGTACTACCTGTTCAGCGCCCACACCGACCTAAGAATCGACATAGGTTATTTTGAGTTTGACCGCTTTTTCCCAAGGTACGTGAATATAGAGACGCTGAAGTCTATGTACCCCAAGGTAAAGGGCGACATTGACATACAGATAACCAACGTTCAGCCCCTTTCCCAGGACTGGCTCAGGGCCATAAAGTACAGCTATACCGAGTACAATGCCCCAGTGACATACATATTCACACTGGCGGCTGTGATTCTCCTGATCCTTGCAGGGAGGGCAGGAAAATGAGAAGCAAAAGGAAGACATATGCTCTGGCCGGTTTCGTCTTCCTCCTCTTGGCATTCGCCCTCGTCATGTACCCAATAGCGAGCTACTATCTGGGCGTTTACCTCGGCTCAAATCACAGCATCCACAAACCAGGCTCATCCTTCACCT
>WAKU01000010.1 GCA_015523195.1 Thermococcus sp. | reverse complement strand
GTCTTGATCGGGAGTCTTTTTGTTGTTTCAGCGTACCCGAACGATAAGGGCGTTCAGTATGGAGTGCCCGCAGTGCAGGAAATAGCAGGAAAGAACTACACCGCCTACATCTTCTACTCAAAGAGCGGCCTGCCGATCGACAAAGGCGAGCTTGTCAAAAAGATAGGCACCTTGCTCAACGCAACGGCTCCAAACGCCAAATGGCAGGCCTACGCTATTCCAGAGTTGCCGAAGGACGTTGTCCTCATTGGATACGGGATAAAGGTAGCCGCTGACGGACGTACAGAGAGCTATATCCTCGCAACAAAAAGGAACTTCCTTCCCCAGAAGAACTCCAAAACTGAACTCTTGGATTGGGCCAAGGAGAAACCCATCTTTACTCCCAAAATCCCCATCGGGACATACGGGCCGCCAAAAGGGTGGGAGGTTAAAATATCAAGCAGCAACGGTGAGGAGAGGGTGCTGAGCGGGCAGGTAAGTCCCTACTGGTACGACATCGGGCCGGCGGAGATGAAACTCAACTACCCCCCGTACGGAAACATAAATATGAAGTTCCACCTCTACGCCCTCATACACGACGGCGATCCCCATCATGTTAGCTTCCTCCTCGCCCCCGGAAAAGATACCTATTCAGGGGGTAGATATGAAATCGATCCAGGATATGGGAATAGATACGTAGTTGGAAACAACAACTACGGGGATTACGTAACGGATACGGCGAAGATAATCCACGACTGGAATCTCGATCCAGCCCTTGAGCCAGAGATAGACACTGCGTATATCCCAGGAAACATGAGAGGTCACCGAGAGATACAGGTAACCTTGGGGTATCCACCTTCACTGTCCTTCACCGTAACGATCCCGGACTCGTACATGTTTCCCGCGGTAGACAGATCCACTCAAAAAGCCGGATGGCTTTTAGAGTTCAACACTTACTCAGGAGACGCAATGTATGCATTCTATACCAATGTTTATTCAACGGCCAAAGTGAAGCAGTCCGTTATTTTGGATGGTACGTGGCACCCCGTAGTCAGGGTTCAGTTCTGGGCCTCCTTCATAAAGCAGGGTGATTATGAGCATACCCACAAGGCCATGATGACTTTAACGTGGAACCTGAAAGTGGGGTAGCGCGTGACTCCACCCCATTACTGATTTTCTTCAACTGGTGATTGCTATTCTTCCCCTTGAGGGCTTCGACTGGCTGCCTTCATGCAGGAGGCACATCTACGCGGGTATGGTCGCTGGGAAGCCTAACACCCCAAGCGCAAGGCCAAGCGTCGGGAGGGGCACCGGTTCGCGGGCCTGCGTTGGTGCTGGCGATCTTTGGGAGGCGGTGATGCTGGTTTCGGCGGGTAGAATTCGTTTAACATTCCCCATTATAACTTCTTCTAATGTCAATTTTTTTACATTGAAAAGACGAAAGCCTTATAAGGGAGGAGTGAGCAGACTTACTGCACCGCTCTTAGGGAGGCCCCGAAATGAATAAAGTCTTAGCACTGCTCGGAATGTTTGTGTTGGCGGCGGCAGTAGTACCAGGTGTCTACGCGGAGGGAGACTTAGGTGATGGATCTCATACTGCCGTGCAGATACTTGACGATGTCCACTACTTAGAAGGCGAGCTGACGAGCTGAGGGGTGCCGACAGTGCCAGAGGGGAACCTAAAGCGGAAAACTGCATTCCTCCTTCTTTTTCTCCTGGTTTTGGACATTATCCCCTTCCAGTATGCGGCGGGAGACATAAAAGTCGGCGGTGAAAAGGGGGAGACTTTGCATTTGCAGCCGGCTCCGATCCCGGTGTGGGCCTTGGGCTCTGATTTTAGGGTTCTCACTCCCAACCCCTCCTGCCTCCCCGCCCTGGGGCTGGAGGACAGGCTCGTGGCATTTTACGTGAACTCTACCACCAGTCTCAGGGTGGAGGTTTCCCTTTACCTATCATGCCCCAACGTCTCGGGGCCCGAGATTCGGCTTCCGCCGAACGTCTCGCCCGAAGTTGAGGGATTCACGAGGTACATCAAAGTGAAGCCCCCTGAAATCACCCGTCTTTCCAAGGGCTACACCAAGGTAGTTGTCCCCGTGGATGTGTTCACAACCCTCCCGTACCCGTTTCCTCTGGAGCTCAGGTCGAGAAACCTCAGTGTTTACTACTCCGTCTACAATTCCACATACCTCTTAGTGCGGGTGGTGTTCTCGAACCTGACGGTCTCACCTGAGATGAAGTGGACCCTGGGCTACTCTGAACCCTCCCATTATGGACTGCCGGATGAGATCAGGCTGAGCTACCTGGTCAACAGGTATACGGGGGTCGCCTATCTCCTGGACAACGGGACCAAAAGGTACATTGGAACCCTGCCGCTGTACCTTCCGGAGTTCAACGTTGAGTACTACCTCATGGGAATTCAGAAACGCACGGACGAACTGGTGAAGACCATAGAATCGAACCCCTGGATAGTTGAGGACATAATAAACAAGGCAAAGCTGATGAATTCCACATACGAGCGAAACGAACTCCTATCAGGAGCGGCCCTCAACTTCACGAAGAAGATCTTCGAAAACGGGCACCTGTACCTTGGTATCCCCTTTAATCTGACGGTCGGTGAAAACCTCTACACCATCAGTCCCTATGTTGAGTTTCACAGGATTCTTCCCCTGCCTCAGGTTAACGACGATTTCGGCTTCTCCGAGAGGGATAAAAACCTGACAAAGAGCGCTGTTGAGGAATATCTGAGACTGAACAAAACAGAAAAGCTCATGAAGTTGCTGGAGAATGCTATAAAAGTTAGGAGGTTTGTTACCCCATCTCTAAGCACAAACACGTTTGTATCGGTCTCTCTCCCGCTCCAGCCAGGCGATATGCTCCCCCTTCCGCTACCGGCGAACTACAGAAAAGAGCTCAATGCCTCCTACATCTACACCTACATACCGCACAATGCCAAGGGATACCTCCACGTTGAGTACGACTCCAAGGTATTCGACCCGAACAGGACCGTGGAGGAATGGAGAACCGCCGTTCCCTTTGTAACCCTGCTGAGGAACGAAGTCGCGGTGGATATCTCAAGCTTCCTCCGCTCGTCCATGGCCTCGGGAAGATTAAACTACACGGCCCTTAACAGGCTGCAATCGAGGGTCTCCTCGGAGGTTATCTCGTACCTCAAAAACCTGTCCCCCACCTCAGCGGAATCCACAAGTTCAACGGGCTCCATACCTACTGGAACCGCATCCCGGCAGAGAGAATCGTTGAAGAAGACACCCAGCGGCTCCAATGAAACGTCAAAGCCCCAGAAGAACAGCCCGATCTGCGGTCCGGCGATCCTTGTAGTGTTGAGCTTAATCGC
>WAKU01000009.1 GCA_015523195.1 Thermococcus sp. | reverse complement strand
GCCTGAACTACGACAGGCTGACATCCAAACTCGGCGTTTCGAGGCCGGTCTTAGTAAGACTCCTCTCAGCTCTCGAAGCTCTGGAGGTGATACTGCCGGTTAGGGCGCATGGTTCAGCTGGAAAGGCCGTGAGGAAGACACCCAAGTACAGATTCCTCGCTCCAGCCCTGAGGTCGGCAATCCTGAACCGCTTCGGCTTCCTTGATATGAACGGAAAGACCTTCGGGAGCCTGCTTGAGGACGCGGTTGCACTCTACCTGTACCTAATAGCAAAGGAAAGGCTCGGTTCTGTCACCTACGACGCCGGGAAAGGAGGGGCAGATTTCATACTGAGCACGCCGGGGGAAAAGGTCGTGGTCGAGGTTGGCTGGGGGAGGGAAGATGAGGGGCAGGTGAGAAAGACGATGAGGAAGGTGAAGGCTGAGAGGGGAGTTATCGTCCACGGCGGGGAGTTCAGGAGGAAAAACAACATCGTGTGGCTCCCGAGGGAGTGGTTCCTGCTCGCGCTTTGAGGAGGTGATGGGGTGTCGTATCGGAAAATGACGTACAGATGGAGTGCAACCAATGTTATTGGAACGGGCTACGTCGAGAAGCCGGGCAGCGGGACTCTGAGGATTTTAGCAGCACTCGAAAAAGCCGGACTACCGAGGCCAGAATTCAAGGAGGCCTTTGCCGGCTTTCAAGTGGTCTTTTACAGGGACTGGCTGACCGAGGAGAGGCTTGGAGAACTCGGACTGAACGAGAGGCAGGTTAAATCCCTTTTGTACGTCAGGAAAAAGGGGAGCATAACGAACAGGGAGTATCAGGAGCTTTTCAGCGTCTCAAAGGCAACGGCTTCCAGGGAGCTGAAGGAACTCGTTGATAAGGGCGTGTTTGAAAGAATTGGAGTCAAAGGCAGGGGTGTGAGCTACAGGATAAAAGGCTCATGCTGAGCCGATTGGAGGAGGTGGTCTGATGGGAAATCCGACCAAAAGCGCGAACGCAACGGCAACCCCAACAGGATATAACAATACTAACAAATTCTTTAAAAAGTTTTGTTATAATTGTTCCGGTGGTTGAGATGCGTCCGCCGACGAGGAGGGAGAGGGTGTACATAGCGCTCTGGGAGCTCGGAAGGGTTAGGGTAGCGGAGCTTTCAAGGGTTGCAGAGCTCCCCTACCCTTACGTCCACAGGGAGATACGGAGGCTTGAGAGGGAAGGAGCCGTTGTGAACAACGCCGGAACCGTGGAAATCCCCGACAGGAAGGCCTTCGTGATGCTCTGGGCAGAGGACAAGAGGAAGATATTCGAAAGGGTGAAAGGGATGAGGGTAAAGCTTCTTCCCGGCCCGGAAATCCTGCTCTCAGGTTCAGCTGCCCTCTGGGCCATTGGAAAGGTGCTGAGTCCTGCGGGAGGGGTAGCTTACGTGAGGAAGCCGGAAGAGGTAGCCCGGCTCAAATCCGCGAGGGGCTATCCAATGACGCTCTATTCCTACGACGACTTCGCCTTCCGCTTTGCCAAGAGGGTTGGCAGGTTCAGCCTGCCCCCCTGGGGGATGATTTTGGCTGATTTGCTCGCCCAGGGCATGTACACGCGGCTGTTTGAGGAAGTCTTTGAGGAGGTTGTAGAGAATGGAGGAGGTTGAAAGTTTGAGAAGTCTGAAAAGTCCCGGCGTCGGTCTTCCCTTCGATAGGGAAGGCCTTCTCATGAGGACTGACTGGATTGAAAACACCCTGGAGGTGGTCTGATGTCGTACTGGGCGAAAACCTACGGGCCTGGAAAAGCTAATGCCGTGGCCGTAGATAGGAACGGGGATATTATTGTTGTCGGAGAAAGGTATGGAGACGCCTTCGTAGCCAGACTGGACAAAGATGGAAAGGTCAAGTGGTTCAAGACTTACGGGGGAAGCAGGAAGAGTAGTTTTGGTGATGTAAAGATTGCCCCAAATGGGGACATCATCGTTGCAGGCTACTTTAATGGTCACAGGGAAGATATTGACAACGATGGATATGATGAATGGGTATCTGACCTTTGGGTTCTCAGGCTTGATGAGAATGGTAATGTAAAATGGCAGAAGACTTACGGGAGAAAATACTGGGATGAGGCTAACGCGGTTGCTCTCGCTGATAACGGAGACATCATCGTGGCCGGCTACACTCGGAGCTTCGGCGCTGGTAGCGCTGATGTTTGGGTTCTCAGGCTTGATGGGAATGGTAATGTAAAATGGCAGAAAACCTACGGAGGAAGCTATGAAGATAGGGCTAACGCGGTTGCTCTCGCTGATAACGGAGACATTATCGTGGCCGGCTACACTTACAGCTTCTATGAGGGCGCTTGGGTTCTCAGGCTTGACGGGAATGGTAATGTAAAATGGCAGAAGACTTACTGGGGAAGCAGTAGGGGTGAGGCTAACGCGGTTGCTGTAGCGGATAACGGTGACGTTATTGTAGCTGGTTGGACTTGGAGCTTCGGCGCTGGAAAAGAGGACGTTTGGGTTCTCAGGCTTGATGGGAATGGTAATATAAAATGGCAGAAGACTTACGGGGGAAGCGATGAGGATGAGGCTACCGCGGTTGCAATAGCGAGCAACGGTGACGTTATCGTGGCCGGCTATACTAAAAGCTTCGGCGCTGGTAGCTTGGATGTTTGGGTTCTCAGGCTTGATGAGAATGGTAATGTAAAATGGCAGAAAACCTATGGAGGGGGAGATGGGGGTGAGAAGGCCCTCGCGGTTGCCTTAACTCCTAACGATGACATTATCGTGGCTGGCTGGACTTGGAACTTCGGTGGGATCTGGGTTCTTAGACTCCCCCCTAATGGGAACCTGCCGGGCTGTGACTTCTGCGGTGATTCTAACGCGCAGGTGAGCGACAGTGATGCCTACGTAGATGATACTAAATGTGAAGTCCTGTCAGGGATCAGGAAGTATAAGGTTGAAGTTGAGGAGGGCAGGATCTTCAAGAAAAAACGCAAGGAGTGGCGCACGGAGAGGGTCTCGGTTGAAGTGAAGGATTCAGAGGCCAAAGTAGAAACAAAAAGGACAAAGCCAGAAACCCAGTACCTCCTTGACATAGACGTTGACAAGGTAAAACGCCAGCTCTCCTCAGCCCTAACCGTTGCCCTGCCGGTTCTAAGGGAGGGTGTTGACTCGACTTTAAAACTCGCCCTTACCAACAGCCTCGCCGACTCGCTGAAGGCGGTTTTTGACCTGTCTGAAAACGAGTTTCTCAGGGTTGAGGCTCCGACTCTCGAATCGGAGGAGCTTAAGAGGGGAGAAAAAGCCACTGGAACGATTAAAGTGACCCCGATAAAAGCAGGCAACTTCAACCTCAAAATCAAAATCAAGACGACTATCCACGGCCTCAATATTGAAACGGAAAAAGTTGTTCCAGTCAAGGTCGAGAAGCTGAACCTCGAAGAAATCCTCCACGTTGCCGTTCCACAGCTCGTCGAGTCCATTGAGGCTCCCCTAAAACTCACCATCACCAACAACCTCGCCGACTCCCTTAAGGCAACCCTCGACCTCTCCGGAAACGACTTCTTCGACCTCGAAACCACGACCCTTGAGTTCCCTGAGCTGAGGAAAGGTCAAAAAGTTTCCAAGAGCATTACCGTGACGCCAAAATATGCGGGAGCCTTTGACCTTCGCATTGGGATCAAAGCCATCGTGAACGGCCTCGAAATCGAAGCCGAGAAAACCATCCCCGTCGAGGTTGCAGAGAAAACCGCAACTCCAGCCTACGCGACACCGCAAACACCAGTAACGCCGGCCACACCACAAACCCCTGCCTACACGCCCACCCCGGCAACGCCAGCACCAACGCCTTCTCCCGCCGGACTTCAGCTTCCGGCTGACTTCCCGGCCCAGCTCGCTTACAAATACACCGAAGTAGAACCCATCGGCAGGGGCGGTTTCGCAAGGGTCTTTAAGGCCAAGAGAAAGGACGGCAAAGTAGTTGCCGTAAAAATCCCGCTCAGCCTCGACGAGAACACCGGAAAAGCCTTCCTCAGGGAGATAAGCCACTGGCTCCAGCTGAAGCACCCGAACATCGTTAAACTCTACGACGCGAACATCCTCCCAATTCCGTTCCTTGAGATGGAGTACTGCGAAAGCTCGCTCGAAAAGCTCCCCAAACCTTTGCCCGTCGAGGTTGCCTCCTACATCGTCTTCAACATCGCCGAAGGGCTGAAGTACGCCCACAGCAAGGGAATAATCCACCGCGACCTGAAGCCCAGCAACGTCCTCCTGAAGGAGGGAATACCCAAGATAAGCGACTGGGGGCTGAGCAAGGCGATGGCTGAAACCCACTCGACCACGATGGCGAGCTTCACGCCATTCTACTCCTCCCCGGAGCAGACCTCGCGGAGGTTCGGAAAGCCCGACCACAGGAGCGACATCTGGCAGTTGGGTGTTATCTTCTACCAGCTGGTCACAGGAAGGCTTCCCTTCGAGGGCGACGACCTCATAGAGGTCGTCTCAAGGATAGCGACCGAGGAGCCGGTTCCGCCGAGCGAGCTCAACCCGGAGGCGAAGGAGATAGAGCACGTAATCCTCACCTGCTTGGAGAAGAACCCCGACGACCGCTATCAATCGGTTGCGGAGCTTCAGCTTGAGCTTGCCACCTACCTCGGTCTGAGATACAAGAAGGAGCTGAAGCGCTCGATAACGGTGAACGACACGCCGAGGGCGGCCTTCTACGCGGGCAAGCTCATGCTGATGTTCCTCAAGATGGGCAACATGAAGGAAGCCTACAAGTACGCGAGCGACCTGGAGTTCTACGCCTCCGGGGAGCTTTCAAGGGACGTGGAGGAGCTTGCCGAGGGGATAAAAGTCCGCCTTGAGGAGGGATTGAGCTTCGCCGGCGAGGAGCTCCTCGCGAAGGCGGAGATAATAGCCCATAAAGTCAGCCTTGGCTTTGAAAAGCTTTAGGGGGATAACCGTGAGGTGCACCTACGAGTACCGAAAATCCATAAAGGAGTGCCCCCACGAGGCCGTTGAGAACGGCCTCTGCATCTTCCACCTGCCCGAGGGGGGGAAGGACTTCAGGGGGGCCAGTTTAGAGGGCGAAGACCTTGAGGAGGCCTACCTCAGCGAGGCAATGCTGGGCGGGGCGAACCTTTCCGGAGCGAACCTCGCCCGGGCGGACCTTAGCGATGCCGACCTCTCCGGGGCAAACCTGAGCTGGGCGGTTCTCTACGAGGCAGACCTTAGCGGGGCTAAGGCTGAGAGGGCCGACTTCACGAGCGCCGATTTGAGGAGGGCAGACCTGAGCGGGGCGTCGCTTATAGGCGCGGACCTCTCGCTGGCCGGCCTTGAGGGGGCCAACCTGACGCGGGCCGACCTTCGCGGGGCGGAGCTCTACGGTGCGGACCTCGATGGGGCGAGCTTAGTGGGGGCCGACCTGAGGGGCGCGAGGCTCTACGGCGTTGACCTCTCCGGGGTCAGGGGGCTTGAGTACGCGCTTCTCGACACCGAGGCGGTGGAGGAGGCCGAGGGCGACAGGTTTAGGGGGGATAAGAAGTTCGAGGAAGCGGTCGAGGCCTACAGGAAGGCCCTCTCCGTCTACATCTCCCTGAAGACCCTCTTCAGGAGGAAGGGGCTCTACGGGAAGGCCTCGGATTACAGCGTCGGCGAGTGGCGCGTGAGGGGAAAGCTCCAGCGCATCCTCCACCTGCACCCTAAACCCGCGGAGCTCGCCGAGTTCGTTCCCTTAACTGGGAGGAGCGGGAGGAGATGGCTCATAGCCCTTGAAGGAAACCTCCGCTACTGGGGCAACGTCCTCTACAGGCTGACCTCAAACTACGGTGAGAGCGCCTTCCGCGTCCTGCTGACCACGCTGGCGATAGTGCTCCTCTTCGCTGCTTTCTTCCGGTGGCTCGGGGTCACCCCGGGCGGCTTCGGAACCGCGCTCTACTTCAGCGTGATAACCTTCACGACAGTGGGCTACGGGGACGTCGTCCCCGGGAACCACCGCATGCTCGCGGCCACCGAAGCGTTCATCGGCGCCTTCATGATGGCTTTCTTTGTTGTTGTGATAAGCAGAAAACTTATCAGGTGAAAGAAGGATGTTAGTCCATACCAGTGGGATAAAGGAGGTGTTGGGATGGAGGAAGCAAGGATATCTGACTTGGAGGAGATAAGGGAAAGGCTCGACATGATATCCCACTACATACGCCTCGAACTGCCCGGTTCCAACCCCACCAAAGCCCGCGACTACCTGAGCCAGGTTGTGAGGGCCCTGAACGAGAACAGAACCTCGGAGGCGCGTGGACTGATAAAGCACGCCTTCACCGCGGCGATGCCGGACGTGGAGTTCCTACTGAGCACCGCCCTAAAGCTGAGGCACGACGGCGAAAAGCTCCTGAGGAACAAGAAGTTCAAGGAGGCGATATCGAAGTTCGAGGACTCCCTGGACAGGTACAGGCAGGCCCTCACCGCCGTTGAAGTTATGGGGGACGAGGAGAAGGCCGGCAAGCTGAGGAACGCCATGGAAACGACGGACAACTTCAGGAAGATAGCCAACTTCAGGATGATCTACAAGAGGATAAAGGAGGCCAAGAACGAGAAGGAGCTCTACGCGGCCCTCGAAGAGCTCCAGCACATTGAGGTCCCCATGGAGGACGACAGGTTCGACGCGATGGTAACCGCCCACAGGAGGCTCATAGCCATGCAGCTCCAGACGGTCGCTGGAATGATACGGGAGGCCCACAACCTCTACCGGAAGGAGGATCTCTACTCGGCCAAGAAGACCCTTGAGGCCGCGAAGGCCTCTCTGGACAAGCTGATGGAGACGGCGAAGAAGTACGGGCTCGTCAACGAGATCGGTCAGATAGGGGAGCTCCTGAAAGCGGTCACCCACAACATAAGCGGCATCTCGGAGCTTCTCTTCACTGGGGAGAAGATCAGGGGATGGCACTTCCGCGTTCCCAAGGAGGAGGACTTCACGATACAGGAGGAGGAAGAGGAGGAAGAGTTCTTCGACATGTCCCTCGACTTCCAGAAGAGGTTCGAGATGATACGCGAGAGGTACAGGATAAAGGACGTCATCGGGGAGGGCGCGTTCTCCTACGTCTACAAGGCCGTCAACTCCCGGGGCCAGAAGGTGGCCGTAAAGATACTCAAGTACCTCGACAGGGACTACATGGAGTCCTTCAAGAGGGAGTTCGAGGTCTCGGCGAAGCTTGAGCACGAGAACATAGTCAGGGTTTACAGGGCGGACCCGCAGCTCGGGTTCCTTGAGATGGAGCTCGCAACGGGCAACTTCGAGGACTACAAGAAGCCCCTGCCGGTCGAGCTCGCGGGCAGGGTCGTATACGAGGTCAGCAGGGCCCTCCACCACGCCCACTCAAAGGGCATCTACCACAGGGACGTGAAGCCGAGCAACATACTCTACTTCGGCAGCCCGGAGAGGGCAAAGCTCGGCGACTGGGGCCTGGCAAAGCTCGCGTCGAGGGCGACGAGGAAGTCCTCACAGGTCAAGCACAAGACGATCCTCTACGCCTCCCCCGAGCAGACCTCAAAGCGCTTTGGGAAGCTCGACCACAGGAGCGACATATTCCAGCTCGGAGTCGTCTTCTACGAGTTCCTCACCGGCAGGCACCCGTTCATAGGGGAGACCGACGGTGAGATAATCAACAACATACTCAACGAGAACCCCGAGCCCCCGGGCTCTCTCAACCCGGATGCGAGGCCCTTCGACGCCATAGTGATGAAGATGATCGAGAAGGATCCGAGGAACCGCTATCAGACGGTCAGGGAACTGCAGAACGACCTCAGGGAGGTCCTGATCAGGATGGGTGAGAGGGTGAAGGAGAGCCTCGGGACGAGGGACGTGGTTGAGCACATGACAAAAACGATCTGCCTCATGATGAAGGCCATCGCCGACGGCTCCAGCACCAACTGGAGGGCTGATCTCCAGGCCATCATAAGGGAGCTGAACTCGCTCTACGAGCAGACGGGGGACAGGGACGTGCTCGGCGTGGAGAGGCAGCTTGAGCTCATGCTCGAACAGGACGCAAAGCCCAGTGAGGAGAGCCTGAGGCAGATCCTGCCCGTGCTCAACAGGTATGGTTACGCCTGTACGATGGGGTGATGGGGATGAGAAGATTACTCGCCCTCTTGGCCGTGCTCCTCCTGCTCCCGGTTTACGCGCCTGTGAGCGCGGGACCGGCGGGAGGTGGCTATGCCGGCGAACTGGCCGGCAACGCCACGGAGATATACTCCTTCCTCTACAACCACTCCGCCGCGCTGGGGATAGCGAACGAGACCCTCGCGGCCATAAGCGGAAACCTCACCCTCGCCGAGAACCAGAGCAACGAGACCCTTAGGGTCCTGTACCTGAAGGGGGTTGTGCGCCTGGAGCTCAACGTAAGCGCTTCCGCGGTGGCCGGGCTGATAAAGCCGTGGAAAGAGGTAGACGAAACCCTCGGGGAGCTGAACGCCACGAACTGCTCCGGGCCCGTGAAGGCCCTTATCGGGAACCTCACGGAGTTAGAGAACGGCCTGGAAAAAGCTCGCGAGAGCTTTAACGGCACGATAAACGCCTCAATGGTTATAGGAGACCTCAACAAGACCATCGCACTCCTCTCCACTGAGAGGGTCGAGGCGATCGCAAACGGCACCCGCGGCTGCCTCATCAAGCTGATGGATTCGCAGAGGAGGGGGATGGAGAGTGAGTTGGGAACGGCCTACTCAGCGCTCCTCAAGCTGATGACCAAAACAACGGGCACCCTGAAGACGGTGGAAAACCTCGAAAAAACCCTGGATGGTCTCCTGAACGCGACCTCCGGCGTCGGCAACGTCTCCGCTTACAGGAGCTTCCTGCTTGCTAAAGGGAGTGAACTCAGGGATCTCAGGCAGAAGCTTAGGAAAGCGGAAAGCAGTGAGCTCAAGCTCAAAGGGGAGATAATAGGCCTCAACGGGACGTTGGAGGAGGGCTATGAGAATGCCCTGAGGGACATCAACTCAACCGCGAATTTGAGTGCCATGCTGAACCACTACCGGGCTTTCATCGGCCTCTATAACAACGTATCCTCAATATCTGATGAGGTGGAGGGCGTCGAGGCCGAGCAGGCTGATCTCGCCAAGAACCTGACCTCATTGGAGAAGGATCTGAGGAGCGAGAGCGTAAAAGCGATCTCGGGGAAGGCCGGCTCCCTCCAGGAGGAGATAGAGAGCCTGTACTCCACGCTCCGGGAAGAGAGGGAGCTCCTCTTAGGAATCAACGCCACAAACGCGGCCATCTCGGAGAACGTCACGGCCCTTGAGAGGAGCATCAACGAGACGCTTGAGAGGCTGATAAAGTGGAACTCAAGCGTCCGGAGCATTGAGAAGAACGCCAAGGCAGTACCTTACAAGAACCCGGCCCCGCTCGTCCAGTACTGGAATGATCTCGGCAAGATCGAGATGGGCCTCAAGGGGGTTAACGTGAGCGGGATCAGCTCCTCCGTCCAGAAGATCCTGGCCCTGAGCGAGAGCGCAACCCAGTCCAGCAGCTCCTCAACGACCTCAAGTACGCCGCCCCGGTCATCAACAACCCCTGCTTCAAACACAACGGCTTCTACCACGCCCGGGAAATCGAAGGGGGCGGGCCACTACATCATCCTGATACTCAAGGGCATAATCATAGCCGCCGTGGTGCTCCTCGGCATCATCGCCGCCTACTGGGGCTACTACGTTTTCAGGCAGAAGAGGGAGGAGTACGAGATAGAAAAGCAGAGGAAGGAGGAGGAGCGCAGGAGGGAAGAAGAGCTGCAGAGGTATCGGAAAAAAATCGAGGACATGGGAAAGAAAATCCGGGACATCGAAAGGGAGCTCAGGAAGCTCGGTCTTTCTGGGGATCCGGCCGCCCGCGGGAAGCTGGAAGAGCTGAGGAGGATGGTCGGGGAGGCCGACGAGGCATTCCAGATGAAGAACTACGCGAGGGTCAGCGAGATCAGCCGGGCGTTCGCTGAAAAGGCCGGGGTTCTCATTGCCGCCCTTGAGGATTACGGGAAGACCCTCAAGCTCGACCTCGGTTCGCACGTTGCGGCCGACAGCTACATAGGCCGCAGGGAGAACAATGAGGACGCCTACATAGCGGACAAGGTAGGCGGCAACGTCCTCCTCGCGGTTGCGGACGGGATGGGCGGCCACCTCGCAGGGGAGGTCGCGAGCGCGAAGGCCATAGAGATCCTGAAGGAGACCTTAGGACTCAACAAGTTCGGCGACCCTAAGGATATACTCAGGGAGGCCATACTGAGGGCCAACGAGGAAGTATACAGGATGGGACACGACCCGGATCACCCGGAGCGCTACAACATGGGCACCACGCTGACGGCTGCCATAGTGAGGGGAGATACCGCAACCGTTGGGAACGTCGGGGACAGCAGGACGTACCTGATCCGTGACGGGAGCATAAAACGCCTTACCAAGGACCACTCCCTCGTTCAGGAGCTCATAGACAGGGGCGAGATAACCGAGGAGGAGGCCAGGAGGCATCCGCAGAAGAACATCATAACGAAGGCAATCGGGATAGAGAAGGAGCTCAGGCTCGACGAGGGGGACGTGAGGGAGGTCAAGCTGAAGCCCGGGGACTACCTTCTCCTGTGCTCCGACGGCCTCAGCGACGCCCTCCCGGACGAGGACATACTGAAGACGGTTTTGAGCGCACGTTCGCTGCAGGAGGCCGTTAAGTTACTGATAGACAAGGCCTACTCCTTCGGCAGCGACGACAACATCACGGTGGTGCTCTACCGCCACTGATTTCGTTGTTTGCGTCTCCGCGAGGTGGAGGTGATAGGATGCCCGTGGATCTCTCGGGGCCGCTGATGGCGGCGTTTAAGAAGGCGAAGAAGGAGTATGAGGACGCAGTCCAGAAAGGGGACGTGGAGAGGGCGAAGAAGAAGGCCCTTGAGTGCGCGAGGATACTCAGGCAGCTCGCCAAGTACGACGAGTTCAACCGCGAGAGCTACATCAAGAAGGCAAAGAAGTGGGAGACCCTCTCAAAGGAGGTCGGAAAGAGGCGCAGGAGCACAGTCAGGGGCAAGCCGATGAAGGAAAGCTCTGCCAAGCCCGAAAACGAGGAGAGGGAAGAGGAGGACAAGTTCAGGGCTTACATAAGGGAGAACCTCATAGCAAAGTCGAAGGTGAAGTGGAAGGACATAGGCGGCCTCGATGAGGTGAAGGCCCTCATAATGGAGACCGTGGTCATCTCGGCCCTGCAGAGGCCAGAGTCCATACAGCCCTGGAAGGGGATCCTCCTCTTCGGGCCGCCGGGGACTGGGAAGACCCTGCTCGCTTCAGCGGCCGCCGGAAGTTTGAACGCGACCTTCTTCTCGGTGAAGGCCAGCAGCGTGCTGAGCAAGTACTTCGGCGAGTCTGCGAAGATAATCTCGGCCCTCTACGAGGTTGCAAGGGAAGAAGCACCGAGCATAGTCTTCATGGACGAGATAGACTCCCTGACGACGAAGCGCTCGGGCGAGCAGAGCGAGGCCAGCAGGAGGATGCTCGCTACGCTTTTGACGGAGCTCGACGGCTTCCAGGACAAGAAGAGCGACAGGCTCATCCTCACGTTAGCGGCAACCAACACGCCCTGGGATCTGGATGAGGCGATCCTCTCGCGCTTCCCGAGGAGGATCTACGTGCCTTTGCCAGACAGGAAGGCCGCAAAGGAGATAATCAGGATCAACACGCGCGGGCTCGATATCTCGAAGCTCGACCTCGATGCCATAGCGGAGGAGAGCGTTAAACGCCTGTACTCCGGCAGGGATCTGAAGAACCTCTGCCAGGCAGCGGTCTGGAACATGATACGCGAGGAGAACCCGGATCTCCATAAGCTTGCTGAGTTACCATACGAGAAGCTCAGGAGGCGCTCCCTGAGGACGAGGCCGCTTGAGATGCGCGATTTTGAGGAGGCTTTTAAGCGGATCAAGAGCCCGCTGACACGGAAGGACATCGAGAGGTATGAGAAGTGGGCCGAGGAGTTCGGGGGGTGAAGGGGATGAATAAGATCAGCCTCCTCTTAGTTTCCCTCCTGCTTTTATCAATTTTAGCCCAGACGCCAGCGGTCGGGGCGGGAACCTCAGATCAATTAGCCGGGACACATCTGGAGAACGGCCAGCACTACAACTGGAGCACGGGAACAAACCCGGAGAATGCGGCAATCAACGTTGGGGCAACGAAAAACCCGGCAATCCCCGAGTCGAGCGTTGACCTCTCAACGGGCTTGGTTGCGTATTATTCTTTCGACCACTGCGACGCTCGGGATGACAGTGGAAACGGTCACGACGGGACGATTTACGGGAGCCCAGAGTGCGTTGATGGGCCGGTAGGAAAGGCGTTTGAGTTCGATGGAGCCTCGTATATCAGGGTTCCATATTCGCCCCAACTGGCACCTAAATGTTATACCGTGAATGTTTGGTTTAAACCTGCCCACGATGTCCATGTTGGAGACTCAGGAAGCGAGATTGTTTCAAAGGGTATTGATAAACTTTATTATGAGATCCAATGGGGCGGACCAGCGGCCAAGGAGGATAACGAAGTTGAGTTCTGGCTGGAGAATAGTGAGGATTCTGATGCGTTCGTTTACTCCCCTCCAATACAGCCTAATATGTGGTATATGGCCACCATGGAGTACTGTAATGGTGTTCTTAAGGCGTATATCAATGGTAGACTGGTAAATGAAACTACAGTTGATATTGTTCCTTATGACGACGGTGAAGATCTATACATCGCTACTGCTGATTCGGGATATTTTGTTGGAGTAATAGATGAAGTCCGCATCTACAACCGCGCTTTAACCGACTTTGAAGTTCAGGAGCTCTATCAGGATGTGGTTGGGAGGGGATACCTCAACGTCACCTCCACCCCCTCCGGGGCGAAGGTTTACATAGACGGGAGCTACGCCGGAAGAACGCCCCTGCCGGAGTACCCCCTGAGTCCGGGCTACCACGTGGTCGGCGTGGCCTACCCAGGCCTCCCAACCTGGTCCACCCTCGTGACCATCACGAACAACAAAACCTCAGCTATAAGCCCCAACCTAACGGCCCTCTTAAAGGAGAGCGGCCTAAAATGGGTGTGGAGCAGCGAAGCCCCCGTAACTACCGCTTCAACAGACTCAAGCGGCAACCTTACCGTCTTCGGGAGCGGGAACGTCGTGGTGGCCATAAACGGGCAGGGGATTCCCATCTGGTTCCGCAGGCTGGAGGACCCCGTGTCGAGGGTCTCGGTGGACGGGAGCGGCGACCTAATCGTGGCCGGAACCCTCTACGATCACATGGTCTACGCCTTTGGGGCGGACGGGAGCCTCCTATGGAACGGGACCGTTGCAGGGGACGTGAACGCCCTGGCCGTCTCGCGGGACGGGAAGTACGTAGCGGTGGGAACCGCCGGTTCGCTTCTGTATCTCTTCGAGAGGAGCGGAAAGCAGCTCAAGCAGCTCTGGGTTTACCCGCCCGGCTCGGGAGTTCAGACCGGTAAGAACGTCATCAGCGTTGCAATATCAGCGAACGACCAGTACGTCGCCGCGGGCAGGAAAGACGGCACGCTCTGGCTTCTCAAGGTGGACGGGACGCCGGTTATAACTGACCAGCTCGGAGGAGCCGTCAACAGCGTCGCAGTAACCGATGACGGGAGGTACCTGATAGCGGGCTCGAACGACGACAACCTCTACCTCTACACCACCTCCGGAGTGCTGAGGTGGGCAAGGAAGCTCTCCGACGACGTCTACAGGGTCAGCACCTCTGACGGGAGGGTAGCGGCCGGCACGTGGGACGGCAACGTCTACCTCTTCGGCACCTCCGGAAACCTTCTCTGGAAAAAGGGAGTGAGCGGGGCAGTTACGGCCTTAGCAATGGACTCCAGCGGGAGCTACGTCGTGGCCGGAACAGGTTTTGGAAAGGTCGTTCTCTTCAACGCCTCAAGCGGCGAAACCATCTGGACCCAGGGCACCGGAGACAGGGTCTGGAAGGTGGAGGCGGTGCCCGAGACAGGGGAGCTGCTCGTCGCGTCCACCGGCCTCCAGTACTTCAACGCCCTCAGCGCCATAGAGTGCAGGGAGGAGGCGGAGAAGGCCATGGAGAGCGCCGGGGAAGTCATTGACAACGCGACGGAGCACGGGATAAACGTTACAGATGCACAGAGGCTCCTCAACTTGGCGGAGGAGGAGCTCAGCTCGGGGAATTGCACCGGGGCGAGGGAGCTCGCGGAACTGGCCGGGCAGAACGCCACCCGCGCAATAAGCCTGGCCAGGGAGTCGGCTGAAAAAGCCATAGAGGAGGCCAAAAACGAGACCTACAAAGCGAGGGACATGGGGCTGAACGTTACCGAGGCCCTTTCACTGCTGAACGAGTCGGAGAGCCTGTTCTCGGGCGGCTACTATCCTGCGGCTGAGGATAAGGCCAAAGAGGCCTACGGGACAGCCCAAACGCTCATCCTGAG
>WAKU01000008.1 GCA_015523195.1 Thermococcus sp. | reverse complement strand
TTCCTCTTCCTCCTCAGCCTCCTCAACCTTCTCCTCAACCGGCTGAGGAGCAGCAACCGCAACTGGGGCGGCCACGGGCATGGCAGCCTTCTCTATGACCTCGTCGATGTTGACGCCCTCAAGTGCCGCCACGAGAGCCTTTATCCTGGCCTCGTCGGCACTAACACCGGCGGCTTCGAGCACCTTCTTAAGGTTCTCCTCGTTTATCTCCTTACCACTTGCGTGGAGCAGCAGAGCGGCATACACGTACTCCATCTTTCACACCTCCAATCATCCTCATTTTTCATTCAACGGGGTTCTCGGGATTCGGGAAATGGGATCAGCCGAAGAGGGCACCAAGACCCGCAAGGGCCTCCTCTTCCCTCTCCTCTTCCTCTTCTTCCTCTTCCTCCTCAGCCTCCTCAACCTTCTCCTCAACCGGCTGAGGAGCAGCAACCGCAACTTGAGCCTGGGCGTTTAAAAGCTCTTTGGTCTTCTCGTCGAGCACTTCCTCTGGAAGTCCCTGGGCTATGAGCAGGAGAACCCTCACTGCCCTGCCTATGATGTCCTCAACCGTCTCCTTAGTGATGTAGCCTGCCTCAACGGCAACGCTCTTTGCGCCGAGGAACGCCTTCCCTATAATCGCCTCAATCGTCTGCTTGGTCGGGTAGGCGGTATTGACGGAGAGGTTGAACGCGTATGTGTAAGCCCTCTGAATCATGCTGATGTATTCGCTCTCGTCAATGGCGAGGACGTCCGGTGTGTAAACGATGCCGTCCTCGTAGGCGGCGAGCAGGTTCAGGCCCACTTCAAGGGGCTCTATGCCGAGCGCGTTGAGGATCCTCGCGAGCTGCTCAGTGATGACCTCGCCGGCTTTGAGAACGGTGTAGTCCTTCTGTATGCTGACCTTCCCCTTCTCGATCCTCGCCGGGATCCCAAGGGCCTGCATCTCGCCCACGAGGGGGCCGGGTGCTATTGACGTTGGTCCGGCCGGGATGGTGACATCATGGGGAACCGGGACCCCAGCCTTGGCGGGGGCGGGCGTCTTGCTCTCCTCAAGGAGCTTGTAGAGCTTGAAGGGGTTCATCTCGGTGGCGAGTATCCCGGCACCGCCCTGGATGTAATCCAAGAGCTTTTCCAGTTCGGGCTTTCCGAGGTCCTTGGCGGCCTTTTTTATGGCGAGCTCGATGAGGGTGTTCCTGCTGACCCGGAGAAGGGCCTTACCGCGGAGTTTGTCGCGCATCCTGCTGAGCGGATAGGCTGGAACACCGGCCACATCCACCAAAGCCACCACGGGATGACTCTTGATGATCTCTGCAAGCTCCTCCACTTCCTTCTTCTTCCACTCTGCCACGTGGGCCATTTTCCTCACCTCTCCACCTTAACGGCCGGGCCCATGGTGGTTTTGATGTACACTGACTTCACCTGGTTCTCACCGCGTTCGAGTTTGTTTATCACGCTGCTGAGCACCGCTTCCGCATTCTCGGCCAGTTCCTCATCGTCCATCTCCTCGGTTCCGATCCTCGTGTGAACCACGGGGTTGTTCTTGAGCTGTATCCTGACCGTCTTCTTGAGCTTGTTCACTATCGGCTCGAGGTTGGTCATGGTGGGCGGAACGACAACCGGCATCTTGTTCCTCGGACCGAGGTACCTACCGAGGTACCTACCGATCTTCGGCATCAGCGGTGCTGCCGCTATGAAGAAGTCGTAGTTCTTCGCCACCTTCCTGGCCTGCCTTGGGTTTTTCGCAAGTTCCTCAAGCTGTTCCCCACTAATAACGTCAAGCCCGAGCTTTTTGGCCGCCTCGGCAACGGCGCCATCAGCGATGACCGCGATCTTCGGCTCCTTCCCACGACCGTGGGGCAGCACAACCTCAAGCTTGAACCTGTTCTCAGGCTTCTTCAGGTCTATATCCTTGAGGTTGACTGCCATCTCGACGGTCTGTGTGAAGTGCCGCGGCTTAGCCCGGGCCCGAGCCTTAGCCTCCTTCACCGCTTCCACGATTTTCTGCCTGTCGAAGGCCACTTTACAGCCCTCCTTCTTTTTTCATCTGATTTCAGCAAGCGAATGGAGAATCAAAGAGGCATAAAAGGGGATGTTTTTAAACTTTTCCCCGCCGATAGAGGGGGTTAAGCGCCCTCTCCCCCGGCGAAAAGCTCGTCGTAGGTACCTGCGTCTATCTCCCTCTGGACTTCCCTGGGATCCTTGCCCTCAACGGTAACGCCCATGCTCAAGGCGGTTCCCATGACCTCCTTGGCCGCGGCCTTGAGGTCAGGCGCGAGCATCTGGTCGATCTTCATCTTCGCTATCTTGATCACCTGCTCCATGCTGAGATCTCCGCTTATGCTGTGAACCGGCTCGCTGGAGCCCTTTGGGAGGGAAAGCTCCTTCTTTATGAGCTGGCTCGTCGGCGGCACACCGACTTCAATGCGGAAGGTCTTCTTTTTCGGATCCTCGACTATTACCTTGACCGGAACCTGCATCCCCTCAAAGTCCTTGGTGGCCTTGTTTATCTCATCGATGACCTGTTTAACGTTGAGCCCGAGGGGCCCTATAGCTGGACCGAGGGGCGGACCGGGACTTGCCTTTCCTCCCTCAACGAGCACTTCAACGATCTGCGCCATTTTTCTCACCTCTCAAATCGAGCTGTTATTACGTCCTTCACTCCTTCCGGTGCTTGCTTATAAGTCTAACGTATTCTCCCCTGACGGTCACGGGGATTGGAACGATCGCACCTATGAGCTCCACAACTATCTCGTCCTTGGACTCGTCTACCCTGATGACCTTAGCTTTCTCGCCTTTGAAGGGCCCGGATATGAGCTCGACGATGTCACCGGGCTCGAAGCCGCTAACTGCGGGCTTCTCCTCAAGGAAGTGTTCTATCTCCTCGAACTTAACCTCCCCGGGCAGGGTTCCCTTCGCATGCCTTATGCCCCTTATGGCCTCGTCGACCGCGCTCTTGCTCGGTGCCTCCACGAAGATGTAGCCCTTGACCTTACTTGGGGCGAGTATGGCGTAGACGGGCAGGTTGTAGGTCTTGACCTTGCTGTAGATGAGCTTCGCCGTAGTCTCCTCCTGACCCACGGTAACGCGCACTGTGAATATCCTGCTCTCGCCCATTCCAACCACCGGTTCAGCCCTGGGTGCCGAGGATCAGGTAGGCCAACATGGTTATTATAAGCCCTATGGTGCCTATGAGTATCATGCCCAACCCGGTTATCTTGGAGGCCATCTTGTACTCCTTCCAGCTCGGCTTCCTCGTGACCATCAGAACCCTCCTGGACTCGGCAATGAAGTTCCTCGTTTTTTCGCCAATGCCAGCCATTTCGAATCACGCCCCTCAACTCATGAGATGAAAGCCTAACCCACTGAGTCTTAGGTCAAGAGACCAAATAAAAAGGTAACGGTCGGTCAGAACTCCTCAAGGCTCAGCTTGACCACGCGCCTCTCCTCATCGTACTGGGGCGTCTCCTCCTCCGAAACCGCATACGGCGAGCTGACCCCGGTGACGACAAGGAGTATCCTGAGCATCTTCTCAAGTTCCTCATCGAGCTGTATTCCCCAGATGACCTGGGCCTCCGGGTCGAGTTTGCTGGTGACGAGTTCTATTATCTGCTGGGCCTCCTCAAGCTTGACGTCGCTTCCGCTGATGCTTATCAGGGCCCCCTTTGCCCCGCTTATGTCCACGTCCAGGAGGGGGCTGTTAAGGGCCTGCTGGGCGGCTTCGGTGGCCCTCTTCTCGCTGTCGCTCTCGCCGATGCCTATCATTGCGACACCACCGTCTTTCATGACGGCGCGGACGTCGTTGAAGTCGAGGTTTACCAGACCGGGCTTGGTTATGAGTTCGGTTATTCCCTTGACCGCCTGGACGAGGATTTCATCGGCGACTTTGAAAGCCATGTGGATGGGCATGTTGGGGGCGACTTCCATGAGCTTGTCGTTCGGAATGACTATTACTGTGTCGCTGGCCTTTCTGAGCCTCTCCAACCCGTATTCCGCGTTCTTGATTCTCCTTATGCCCTCAACGGTAAAGGGCAGCGTGACAACGGAGACTGTAAGGGCACCGGTCTTCTTGGCCATCTCCGCTATGATCGGGGCCGCTCCCGTTCCAGTGCCACCGCCGAGACCGCAGGTAACGAAGACCATGTCTGCACCTTCAATGGCCTCTCTTATCTCCCTCTCGCTCTCCTTGGCGGCCTCCTCCCCAACCTTCGGGTTGTTGCCTGCTCCAAGGCCCTTTGTGAGCTCCTTCCCGATGAGTATCTTCTTGTGCGCCCGAACCTTTAGGAGATCCTGGGCATCGGTGTTAACGGCTATTATCTTGGCGCCCTGAACCCCAACCTGCATCATCCTGTTTATGGTGTTACAGCCGGCGCCACCAACGCCAACCACGTATATCTTTGCCTGGATCTGCTCAAGCAGTTTCCTGAGCTCCTCGTCAATGTCGCTCTGGTAAGAGGGGGCCTCCACCCTGGCTGCCTCGTTCTGAGCAGTGGTCTTATCAATGGCCTCTTCAATCAGTTTCAACATCTTCCGACCCTCCGGGGTGCAATTTAACACCTTCTCTATCTCCGGATGGAAACTATATAAATGTTCGGATGTTCGGTGCTGGGATATCTCTACGTCTAACGCTTTAAACCTTTCGTCACGGTTGTTCAGTCCCGTATGAATTCAAGTCCGAGTTCTTCGGCGATTTTTCTCGCGAGCTGCCGCGTCTCACCCTTGCTCCCCTTCCAGTCAACGTAGACGGCCTCAACCCCTCCGTGAGTCCTCTCGATGGCCCGTTTTATGAGCCGCTCCGCAACCGGGTGTGCGTACTTGGGCGCTATGTGCCCGAAGGCGAGGTCGCCCTCAAGGGCCCTCTTCGTCTGCTTTGGGGCGTAGTGGCCGCCGCCAATACCGATGGCCTGTTTGAAGGGCCAGCGGGAATCCATCTCAGCCAAGACGTGGACGATGGTCTCTGAGAGTATCTCACCCGCCCGGTCGTTTACCCACTCCTCCCTGCTCGACCCTATCTCAATGAACATGCTCGGAACGGAGAGCTCGCTCGGCCCATGGTGCGTTGCTTCGTAGCAGACTGTCCAGCCCAGGTCGTTCAGCTCGTTGAGCTTCAGGAGGGCGAGCTTCATGGCAACGGGGTGCGCAACGGCAAGGCTCTCATCCCTC
>WAKU01000007.1 GCA_015523195.1 Thermococcus sp. | reverse complement strand
ATCACCATAGCCTACGACAACGTCAAAATCAACCGCTGGCCCGAGAAATGGAACATAAGGGAAATACTCACGGTCTCGACGATAATAGGAACCATGGGTGTCGTGGAGACCTTCCTGCTACTGTGGATACTAATAACCTACTTCAAAGTACCATACACCACTGCCACCGGACTGGCGGTACTCCAGAGCATGATATTCCTGAAGCTGGCTGTGGCAGGACACCTGACCATATTCGTCACGAGGACGAGGGGACCGTTCTGGAGCATAATGCCCGGCAAGTGGCTCCTCTGGAGCGCCGTTGGGACAAAGTTACTGGCAACGCTGATAGCAGTCTACGGTTGGGGGGTTGCGGCTATAGGTTGGAAGTATGCAGCAATTATCTGGGTATACTGCCTCATCTGGTTCCTCATAGAGGATCTCACAAAGAGGGCCGCCTACAGGCTCTTCAGCTGGGAGGTCAAGCATCAGCACCACAAGGCGGCCTTCTGATTTAGTTTCCTTTTTCACTTTTCTGATTATGAAACATAAAAACCAGAAATGCACGAAGGGAGAAAACACTATCACTTCCTCATCACTATGCTCGCGTAACCGACGATGGCATCGGTCGAGCGGCTCACCTCGAAGCTGGTCGTGTAGTGCAAAAGCTCGGCCTCAACCGCTCCAGCTAAGCGGGAATAGACTACCGCGGTTCCAACTCCCCCTGGCCCGCACATGGTATGGCGCATTTCCCTCAGCTCGCGGAACATACCCTCAACGTCGAAATCGAGGATGCGCCTTATCACGCGGAAGTCCCACTCCTTTATCCTGTGGGGGAGCTCTTCCGCGCGAGCCCTGAAGGGCACGTAGCCGTACATGGGGCCGTAGTGCATAAAGTCCGTGCTGGCAATAACAACAACGTCCTTTCCGAGTTCCCCGCTGGCTTCAAAGATAGCTTTGCCAAGGTCTTGGGCGACATCCTCGTCCTGGATGCCGAGGACTACGGGGACTATCCTGACTTCTTTTCCGGCTTTCTCAGCGAGATACTGGATAAAAGGCACCTGCACCTCAATGGAGTGCTCGTAGGTGTGGGCCGTCTCATCGAGGTCGGCTATTCCGGAGAGCTTTGCTATCGCCTTCGCCATCTCGAAATCGACTTCTATGCTCCCGAGCGGAGTGAGCCACTCGCCCTTGGGATAGATCGCTATCGGCGAGCCCAATCCGGTGTGATTCGGCCCGAGGATGACGAAGGTCTCCGGCAGGCCGTCCTCGAATATTGCCTTGTAGGTTCTGCTCGCAGTGTAGCCTGAGAAGACGTAGCCAGCGTGGGGCGCAACTCCGGCTGTGATTTTTCTCTCGCGCCCTTCTTCACCTAAATCGCTGAAGAACTCCTGGAGCATCTCCATCAGCGTCCCGTCGCCCGGATAAAAGCTCCCAGCGACGGCAGGGTACCTAACGCTCATTTCCCCCACCTCCACAGAATAGTCGGCGGCAAAGTTTAAATCCCTTCGGTCAGCTTGAGGCCCGAGCCCGTGAGGGGGAGCAAAACCCTTGAGCCCTCAGCTATTTCTCCAGCCCTCAGCAACTTCCAGAGAGCGGCGAGAACCACAGCGGAGGTCGGCTCAACGAGGAAGCCAGCTCTCTTCAGCCAGCTCAACGCTTCTCTCGTTTCCATCTCATCAACGCTCACGCAAAGGCCGTTGGTTTCCTCAAGAGCGGTCCTCATCTCTCCCAGGCGGGGCGGTTCTGGGATAGTTATCCCGTCCGCCAGTCTGTTCTTAACAGGGGAACGCCTGCAGAGGCTCTCGTAGCCAGCCGCTTGAACCGCAACGAGCCTCGGGAGATTCGTTATTTCTCCCATCTCTTTGAGCTCCCTAAAGCCCTTCCAGAGGCCGAGGAGGAGCGTTCCGCTTCCAGTTGGGGCTAAAACGCAGTCCGGAATCCCAATTTGCTCGTAGGCCTCGAAGGCGACCGTTTTGGTGCCCTCGATGAAGTACGGGTTCAGCCAGTGGGAGGCGTAGGTTAAGCCCTCGCGCTCGGCGAAGTCTACGGCTTTCTCATGGACGGCCATCCTGTCGCCCCCGACGAGGTGAACGACCGCTCCAAGCCTATGAAGGAGTGAGAGCTTGCCGGGCATCGTCTTTGAAGGGACGAAGGTGTGAAGCCTTATCCCGGCTGGGGTTGAGTAGAGGGCCATGCTCAAAGCCGCGTTGCCCGAGCTGTCGAGGACGACCTCTCTAATTCCCTCCTCCATAAGCTTTGCAACGGTAACGAAGGTTCCCCGGTCCTTGAAGGAGCCGCTCGGCTGGAGGTACTCCAGTTTGAAGAGGGCGAAGACACCACCGATCTCAAGCGAAGTGGTTGGAGTTATCGCAGGAACCGCGGGTGGAAGGTAGTTGCCTCCGATGGGGAGGAAGTTGAGGTAGCGGCGCATGTCTAAGTAGGGCAGAAGGTTCCCGAAGAAGTCGTAGTAATCCCTCTCAACGAGCAGCGTTCCGCCGCAGTCACACCTAAGGCGAAAGGTTTCAGGATAGCTTTTTCCGCATCTCGTGCACCTCAGCATGTTCCCAGACTCCAAAGGCTTTTTTAGCCCAACGTTGAGTATACCTCAAAGGAAATAAAAAGGTGGTTGCAATGGGGGAGAAGTTCATCTCGGCTGAGAGGCCACAAACTGAAGAAGGCTACCAGTACCACATAGCCTGCAGGCCAGGCGATGTTTCCAGGTACGTCCTCCTTCCCGGAGACCCAGAGAGGGTTCCAAAGATAAGCTCTCTCTGGGACGAGGCAAGGGAGATCGCCTTCCACCGCGAGTACAGAACTCACACCGGCAGATACAAGGGCGTCCCGATAAGCGTCACCTCGACCGGAATAGGCGGGCCCTCAACGGCCATAGCCATAGAGGAGCTCGCGGCTATAGGAGCGGACACATTCATACGCGTGGGCTCGACCGGGGCGATACAGCCGGAGATGGAGATAGGCGACCTCATCATAGCCAAAGCGGCCGTTAGGCTTGAGGGGACCTCAAAGCAGTACGTCCGCCTTGAATACCCGGCAGTTGCCGATTTGGAGGTCACAATGGCTTTGGTTGAAGCTGCTGAAACTCTGGGCGTGAGGTATCACATAGGCATAACCGCTTCAACCGACAGCTTCTACCTCGGTCAGGGCAGGCCCGGCTTAAACGGCTACTTCCCGAGCTTCGCGAGGAGCCTCATAGACGACCTCAGGCAGGCCAGGGTTACGAACTTCGAGATGGAGGCGGCGACACTCTACACCCTCGCGAGCATCTACGGGTTAAGAGCGGGCTGCGTCTGCTCGGTTTTTGCGAACAGGGTTACGAACGAGTTCGGTACTAAGGGAGAGAAAGAAGCTGCACTCGTTGCCAGCGAGGCTGTGAAAATCCTATCCGAGTGGGACGGGGAGAAAGAGAAGGCCGGGAAAAAGGTCTGGTTCCCGGGCCTGAGGGGGTGAAGATGGACGAAAGGCTCGTGAAGGTAAGGGAACTGCTCTCGGAGGGGAAGGTTGAAGAGGCCCTCAGTCTTGCGCATTCCATAGGGGAGACCTACTGGAGGGACTACGCCCTGAGGTGGATAGTCCCGGAGCTTGCGAAGGGGAGAGGCGAGAAAGCCCTTGAGGTTGCCGAGGGTATCAGGACGGACTCCATAAGGGACGAGGTTCTGAGGGGCCTTTCATACACTTTTTCCCGGGCGGGGGAGTTCAAGCTCGCGATAAAGGCCGCGTGGAGGATAAAGAGCGACTACCAGAGGAAAAGGGCCCTCTCGCTGATCGCTGAGGCGATAGTGCGACTCATAGTGGAGAGGGGTGAGGCGGGGGTTAGCCTGAGCGAGCTCGGGCTTGAAGAGGAAGACCTGGAGAAGGTGAGCCGCTTCCTGCCCCAGGTCAGCGTAAAGGACGGCAGGCTGATGCCCGGTGCGGAGTTGCTCCGCATGAAGGGTGAGGTCATGACCGGCGTCGTGGAGCCCCCGAGAACACCCTCCTGGTTCCCCCCGGCCGCCCCCCGCGGCGGAGCCAGCCGCGCCTATCTCCTCGACTATCTCGTTCTCCTCAGGGACGAGGGTGACGTTGAGGGGCTCCTGAATTGGGCGTCCCTCATCGGTGAGCCCCTCAGGGGCGCCCTCCTCGGGGAAGCGGCGGCGCTTTACTCCCGCTTGAACTCCCTCGATGGCCTCTTCTCTCTGTGCCAGGCATTGGGATCCTCCCGCGAGCTCAGGAAAGCGGTGAGGGAGCTCTTCATCAGCGGGCGCGTTGGGGAGGCCTTGGAATGCTCAAAGAATCTGCCTGCCGAGGAGAGGCTGTTCCTCGCCGGGGAGCTCCTCGAAGGCGGGTTCTTTGAGGAAAAAGTGTTCAGGGAGCTCCTCTGGGATGGAAACTACAAGCTCTCCCTGGCCCTGAAGGCTCTCGCCTTTGAGCTGCTCGATGAGTCGAAGAGGAGGGAAGACGAGGGGCTCAGGCTCCTCTCCAAGAGGGTCTTTGACT
>WAKU01000006.1 GCA_015523195.1 Thermococcus sp. | reverse complement strand
TTTTGCGAAGGGATACATCCACGTGCGCTACGACCCCACGTTCTTCTCCCCGGATGATTTCCAGCTGAAGGACTGGAACAAAACTTACTCCTGCATTGATTACGTAGAAAGCGAGGTTCAGAACAATCTGACCAACACGATATGGGGCTTTGTAATGGACAACAGGGTAAAGCCAGGGGAGCTGGACGGGGTATACCGCATAGTTGAGAACGGAGCCGAGATGTGCGGGGGCGTTAACCTGAGTGACCTCCGGAATGCCTCAATCACAACCTCGTCATCACTAAGGAATAAAACATCTCCTGGGACAAAAACGCCTGAGAATGAAGCGGGCTCCACACAGAGAAAAGAGGGCCCCTCAACCAAGGGAATATGCGGCCCTGCATCGCTGCTCGCCTTAACTGCCCTTCCCCTTCTGATTAAAAAGAGGAAGAAATGACATTTTCTTTTTATCCCCCGCTGACAGGGGGAAAGAGGGCAACGGTATCTCCCTCTTTCAGTATCTCATCAAACCTCACGTAGCGGCCGTTCCTGGAGACGTTGACGTCTGCGAGGTCGTCGTCCTCCGCGAAGACCTCGTTTTTGAGAACCGGGTGGAGCTCCTTGAGCTTCTCTATCAGGTCAATGACCGTTGCCCCCTCCGGAACCTCCACCTCCTCCTCTCCGGTTCCGACGAGGGATCTGTACCGGGCGAAATACCTCACCTTTACCCTCATCCCTCTCACCAGAGGGAGTAGGTTGGGGGGTTTAAAAAAGGATTGTAAGAAGTGAGAAGGTCAAAGGGTCACTCGATGACCGATGCGAAGGCAAACTTCCTCTTAACTGAGTTGATAACTATCTCCACCTCGTCGCCGACCTGGGTGTTCGGGACGAAGATAACGAAGCCCTTGATCTTGGCGATGCCGTCACCGCCCTTACCAAGGCTCTCGATCCTGACCCTGTACCTCTCCCCAACCTTAACGGGGGCTTCGTTTCCATATCCACCAAACCTGTCTCCGTACATATCCAACACCAACTTTCCAACTTTGGGCTCCCCAGGGAAGACTCCGAGAAGAGCCTCATCCCCGGTTCGCGGGAGAGTATATAAAGGTTTGGGTGCCCGCCAGCTTTTCAACCAGCTCGACAACCTTCGGAACTGCCCTCTCAACTTCCTCGCTCAGCTCCATGCCGAGGTCTATCTCCTTCGCGGCAACGCCTACGAAGTGCACATCTGCCTCCGCCAGGCGCTCATCGAGTTTCATGAGAAGTCTAAGGCCCTCCACCGCCCCCATGAAGTGCGCGCTCCTTATCTCGGCCTTCAGCTTCTCAAAGATTTCTCCGCCCTGCAGGTGGATTATCTCCCCAGGTCTAAGCTTATCGCTTAAAATCGCGTCTATGATTACTAGTCTGCCCTCACCTTTATAGTGATTCTGGAGGAGGAAGATGTCGGTTCCGACCTCAAGGACGTTGTAGCCTTTCTCCGCTAAAATCCTGCCTGCCCTAAGCCCGACGCCATCGTCTTTCATAAGCTCGTTGCCGAGGCACAGTATCAGCGCTTTCTCCCCCGCCATCACCTGCTCCTACCCCGAAAGGTTTATATCTTTATCCGTGACTAATCCAAGTGTTAATTGAAACTTTTTCGAGAGGGTGATGGTATGAAGAGGAGCCTGCCCCTCGTCCTTGCCATGCTGCTCCTCATCATAATGGCGAGCGGCTGCACCTTTAGGGTTAGAACCGGCGGTGGCGCCAGTCAGTCCTTTTTCCTGAGCGTTAGATCCCATCCCGGCTCAGGGGTCGTTAAAGGCTGGGACGCCGTGCTCCTGAAGCCGGAGGTTTACGCTATCCTCCACAACCCGGACAGGGAGGTATCTTACGGCAGGCCACAGGTTCTCGTCTTTCTCAAGGTTTCGGGAGACGTTAAAAGCCTCTCCGCCCCTTACCTTGGAAACAGCACCTACCTTGTCCCCCCGTGGGCGTTTCACAGGTTCGGTGACCGCATGCAGGCGACCCTGACTCTGACCCTGAAGAACGGCACTCCGGGGGACGTGGAGGTCTCCTACCGCGGCCTGCCCGGGAAAACCGTGGATCCTATTGTAAACCTTGAAGTCGTAAAGCTCAACGAGAGCGCCTACAAAGTGCTCCTCCTTTCCTTCACTCAGCCAAGCTTCAGCGTCCTCGGGGAGTCCTTCAGGGTTCTCCCCAAGCCCATCAACGGCACGGTCTCCTTCCACGGTCTTCCCTCCGTTAAACTCCTTCGGCCCGGCGTTTACATAGTCCCCGCGGAGAACACTGCCACCACCGGGAATGCTGTCCTCAGCGTAAGCGTTAACCTCCTTGAGCTCTACGTTTCCCGGGACGGCCGCAGTGCCTTCGTCGGAACCGTCGGCTTCCCCTACAATAAACTGGGCGGCTGAGTTTTCTTTTTCCACCGCTATGTTATCTCGCAACTGACCCCACTGCGCAAACCCCGGGGGAGGGAAGGGAGCTTTCTCAAACTCTCATCTCGTTATGATCAAAACGCCTTCCT
>WAKU01000005.1 GCA_015523195.1 Thermococcus sp. | reverse complement strand
TCCCAATGAAGGTGAGCCTCTTCGGGGTCAAATACAAAGTTCGCCTTAGGCCCTTCATGGCACACCCCGAAAACTGCAGGAAGTGCTACATCTGCGTCCAAGCATGTCCAACCGGCGCGCTGAGGCCCGTTGACAATCCCGTCAAGCATCCTGCCCTCGTTCTATTCTACAACACGATGAAGCTACCCTTCAAAAAGAGGTACGGTCTGAAGTTCGTGTTCAGAAAAGAGCACGGCGAGAGGTTCAAGCGCAACAACTGGCCCGAGAAATACGGAATGGTCTAATGGATGCGATAGTGGTCGAGAACCTCCTCAAGCGCTACGGCGACTTCGAGGCGGTCAGGGGGATAAGCTTCCGGGTTAAGAAGGGGGAGGCCTTTGCGTTCCTCGGCCCAAACGGGGCCGGAAAACCACCACGGTTCACGTTCTGACGACTCTGCTCAAACCCACCTCGGGAAGGGCAACCGTTGTCGGCCACGATGTTGTCGAAGAGCCAGAGGAAGTGAGGAAGAGGATAGGGATAGTGTTCCAGGAGCCGAGCGTTGACAGGGAGCTGACAGCCTGGAAGAACCTCCTCATTCACGGCAGATATACGGTCTAAGCAGGGACGAGATAAGAGAAAAAGGCAGGGAACTTCTCCAGTTCGTCGAGCTCTGGGAGTTCAGAAACAGGCCCCTCAAGTTCTTCTCGGGGGAATGCGGAGGCGCTTTGAGATAGCGCGCTTCCTCCTCCATGAGCCGGAGGTTCTTTTCCTCGACGAGCCGACGATAGGCCTCGACCCCCCAGACGATGGCGCACATCTGGGACTACATAAGAACCATGAAGCGGGAAAAGGGTGTCACGATATTTCTGACGACGCATTACATGGACGAGACGGAACTGCTTGCGGACAGGATAGCGATAATGGAGGGGGGAAGGATAATAGCAGAAGGAACTGCGGAGGAGCTAAAGCGCCTCGTGGGGAACGACGTGATTTACCTGAGGCTCGAGGGAAGGGCTGAGTGCCTTGAGGCCGACTTCGTGAAGGGTTTCAGGGTTCTCCCGGACGGAAGGATTCGTCTCGATGTGAACAACGCCGCGGAAGCCTTACCTAAGCTCTTCGAGGTCGCCAAGGAGATGAACCTGAGGATAACCGGGGTGACCTACCATAGGCCCACCCTCAATGATGTCTTCCTGCACCTGACCGGGAGGGAAATCAGGGACGAGGAGGGGAACCCTCTCAAAGGCATCATGAGGAGATGGGGGCGGTTGAGGTGAGGGTCTTTCTCACAATGGTATACCGCGAGCTGAAGAGGTTCTCCCGCTCTTGGGCAAGGGTCATTGGGAGTGTAATCAACCCGCTAATCTAGCTGATTTTCTTCGGCAAGGGATGGTCTGGAGTCTTTAACAATCCCCTGGCGAGTCGGCTCTTCGGTGGCGTTGACTACATGACCTACCTCGTACCGGGGATTATAGCAATGACGGTTTTCAACATGAGCTTTATGCAGGGGGTAACCCTAATCTGGGACAAGCAGTTCGGTTTTCTCAAGGAGATTCTCGTTGCTCCCGCGAGCAGGACGAAGGCAATAGCGAGGAGAATAACTGGGGGAGCGCTGGTCGCAATGCTCCAAGGAGTCATAATCCTTGCCCTGAGCTTCGCCCTTGCAAAGCTAAAGTTCACCGGGATTTTACCCTCGCTGGGCTGGGCTTTCTCCTGGGTATCGCCATCGCCGGCATGGAAGTGGCCATAGCTCTCAAGATGAGCAGTATGGAGGGCTTTCAGATGGTCATAATGATACTCATGCTCCCGATGACGTTCCTCAGCGGTGCCTTCTACCCGGTGAGCACGATGCCTACGTGGATGCAGTTGCTGACGAAGTTCAACCCTCAAACCTACGCGGTTGACGGAACGCACTATTATCTAGCCGGTGTTGAGCCAACATTCGGCATAGCAACCGACTGGCTGGTTTTGGTAGCTCTAGCGCTGGCCTTCTCTGGGATAGCGGCGCTCGGGTTTAGAAGGGCCACTCTCGACTGAAGGGTTTTAAAGAGGAGCTGACCTTTAGGTTTTCCCTCCATTGAACCTCTCGTAGCTTATCCTGAAAGCTTCAAGAACTGGAAGCTTCTCCCCGGCAAAGAAGCTGAGCATTGCCCCTCCGCCCGTTGAGACGTGGCTTATCCCCTTTATCCCGTACTTGTAGATGCTCGCTATCGAGTGGCCGCCGCCGACGACGCTAAAGGCTTTGCTCTCGCCTATCGCCCTGAAAACTCCCACGGTCCCAACAGCAAACTCCTCCCTTTCAAAGACGCCCATTGGACCGTTGGCAACGATTATTTTCGCCTTCAGGAGAATCTCGCGGTACTTCTCGACGGTTCGCGAGCCGATGTCGAGGATTGGGTAGCGGTCGAAGAGCCACTTCTCGTCGCTCAGCAAATCGACTTCTATCCTCTCGCCGGCATCGACGGCAAAATCAACAGGTGTTCTCACATAGGGGTAGAACTCATCAAGAATTCTCTCCGCCCAGTCAACAAGTTCCAGAAGACCTTTCTTTTCCATGAATTCCAGGTTTGCATCGCCGAGGTTGAAGCCCTTGGCGAGGGTGAAGACGTGGCCGACGAGACCGCCGGTGAGGATTAGATCGGCCTTCCCCTTTCTGAGGACGTTCTCTGCGACGCGTAGGGAGTCATCAACCTTAGCCCCACCGAGGACGTAAACCCTTGGTCCCTCGTCGCTTTCATAGGCCTTACCAAGGGCATCGAGTTCCTTCTCCATCAGATACCCCATGACCATCGGCTTGAGCCGGGCGAAGCCAACTAAGGAAGGCTGGGAGCGGTGGGAGGTGGCGAAGGCGTCGTTAACGACGTAGTCTATGAGCGGGGCGAGCTTCCTGACAAAAAACGTTTTCTCGCAATCTTCCATGGGCTTGTAGAAAACTTCCTCGGCTGAGAAGCGGAGGTTTTCAAGCATCAGAACTTCTCCCGGCTTAAGAGACCGTATTCTATCCCTCGCGAGCTTCCCAAATATATCCTCGACGTACTCAACCTCCTGGCCGAGGAGCTCCGATAGTATTTCCGCGTGTTGCTCTGTAGTTATGTAGTCGCCCTTGTAGGGCCGGCTCTGGTGGGTTCCGATTACGACCTTGCCCCCATCTTCAACGAGGTGCTTTACCGTCGGTAGAATCGCCTTGAAACGCGCGTCGCTCGTAATCC
>WAKU01000004.1 GCA_015523195.1 Thermococcus sp. | reverse complement strand
TTGTTGTTTTTCCGCAACCGCTCGGGCCTAAGAGGATCGCAAACTCCCCATCCTTAACTTCCAAACTCATGTTTTTGACTGCCGTAAAATCCCCAAACCTCTTCCAAACTCCAACAAGCCTAACACCCGCCATAAGACTCACCTCACGGGACTTTTGGTTCTGAATATTTAAAGAGGAGGGGTCAGCGCCTCCTCCTCAAGAGCAGCGGGAGTGCTGCGAGGGCTATTATAGCTGCCGGCCCGCAAATGTGCCAGCGGCTCTTCTTACTGCTACTGCTCGACGGCGTACTTGACGGGCTTGAACTACTGCTCGACGAAGAACTGCTCGAAACCGAACTCGAACTGCTTGGGGATGAAGTACTGCTCGATGAGGAAGAACTCGAAGTCGAAGAAGTACTGCTCGAACTGCTCGAAGAGGACGAAGATGAAGTACTACTCGAAGAGCTCGAAGTAGAGGAAGTCGACGTAGTACTGCTCGACGAGGAAGAAGTCGAGGTGGTGCTCGTTCCCGTTCCCCCTCCAGCACCCTTTACGAGGGGCAGCATCACAACGGTTGCCCTGTGACCGTTCTCTGCGTCGTAGCTCTGGAGCTGCTGCTCCTGGGTGGGCTTAAAGCCAGGGGGGACGAGCAAGTCCATAACACGCGGGGCAACGCCAGCTATGATCGCGTCCGTGTCTCCGCCGCCGATCCTCCACTGAGCGGCTTTGACTGCAACATCACGCCAGTGGTCAATCCCGTAACCGTCCTGAGAGCCTATGAGGACTGCCCCGTAAAGCCCGTAGCTCATGTTGAGCTCCAGGTACTTCGCAGGAACCTCGACGGTTATGGCGTTCCGTGTCGGATCAACAGAAACCTTGAGGGCGTTCTTTAGCACCGTACCGTTCGGGAGGACGATGTAGTCCTCCCATCCCTCAACCCTTATGGCCACGTCCCACGGGTGATCGGGATCGAGGTTGACGTTCGCCCCCGGCCCCCCTTTGTATATCTTTATCGCGGAGGTGTTCCCGCCTTTCCTGAAGTCGAAGTAGGCCTCGATCATCTGAAGGCTGAAGCCATTAGGCCCGTTCCACGGGTTGTCACCCAAGTTCCTGAAGTGGAACTCGAGCGTCCAGTAGGCCTTGCCGGGCATCATAACGAACTCGGTCAGGTCGAAGACGCCGGGCTTAAAGACCGGATCAGTCGGGTAAGTATAGTTCCCGGGCCCGTGATCGTCACCGACAGGGTCTTTAACCACTATGGCGGGTGAGATCATGGGGATCATGCGAACGGTTGCGCGCGTTCCGTTTTCCGCGTTATAGCTCTGGAGTTGCTGCTCCTGGGTGGGCTTAAAGCCAGGGGGGACGAGCAAGTCCATAACACGCGGGGCAACACCGGCTATGATCGCGTCCGTGTCTCCGCCGCCGATCCTCCACTGAGCGGCTTTGACTGCAACATCACGCCAGTGGTCAATCCCGTAACCGTCCTGAGAGCCTATGAGGACTGCCCCGTAAAGCCCATGGCTCACGTTGAGCTTCATGTACTCCTTGGGAATGGCCACCATTATGGCGTTCTTCGTGGGGTCAACCGATATCTTCAGGATTCCTTTCACTGCGGTGCCGTTTGGAAGGAACACGTAGTCCTCCCATCCCTCAACCCTTATGGCCACGTCCCACGGGTGATCGGGATCGAGGTTGACGTTTGAGCCAGGACCGTTCTTGTAAGCCTTTACAGCGCTGCTGTTCCCGCCTTTCCTGAAGTCGAAGTAAGCCTCGATCATCTGCAGACTGAAGCCATTAGGCCCGTTCCACGGGTTGTCACCCAAGTTCCTGAAGTAGAACACCATCAGGTAGCTGTCCTCCTGCTCTATGAGCTGGAACCTCGTAAGGTCGAAGACTCCGGGCTTAAAGACCGGATCAGTCGGGTAAGTATAGTTCCCGGGCCCGTGATCGTCACCGACCGGATCCTTTATATCAACCAGGACGATGCCCTTGACCTGCTTCGGGAGCTTGAGCTCGACCGGCGTGCTTATGACCGAGAGGTTGCCGTTGTGAAGCGTCGAGACGGCGAAGTAAACGTCGGTTGGGTTCTCGAGGTACTTGAAGGGCACTGTAACCTCTATCCCGTCGCCGGTTTTCGTGGCGTTCAGCTTTGCCACTGGCTTGTAGGTGTCGTAGCCGGTGGCGTTGTAGATCGTTACAGTCCCGTTGGCGTAGCTCACGTGCGTTGTTATCATGAGGCCTACGCTCTGGGCACTGTACGGGAAGGTCGTGTAGGTCAGCTCCTTCGGAATCGGCTGACCGATGGTGAAGGTGTTGCCGATGAACCTCTCAGGGTTCCAGATGCTTACCTCAAAGTTGCTCAGGTTGCCCTTAACGGTGAAGTGGAAGCCATCGCTGTCGAAGTAAACGCTTACCCCCTTCGCGTAGGGGCTGAGGCTTGAATAGCTGACCGTCTGCCCCTTCTTCAGTCCGACCGTTTCCCTCACGAGGTATGGCTGGCCGTCAGGGAAGTAGTTGCCGTAGAGGTAGCTCGGCGGGTTGATCCCGAGAAGCCTGTACATCTCGTAGAGGTAGTTCTTGAAGAGCCTTCCAAAGCCCTGGTCGAAGCCGCTGTCCTGATCTCTCCCGTACCACCAGAACCAGTCGCTCCCCTCAGCCCTGAGGAGGTACTCGAAGGCCTCGTTCCACTTCTCCCTGGGAACGCTAAATTTGTGCTCGAAGAGGGCGTTCCTCGCCAGGTAGAGCCAGTACCAGCCGAGGTTCTCCTGCCTCTCTCCTATCCACGTTGAGAGGGTCCCGTCAACCCAGCTCGACTCGGGCCAGAGGTGTGGTCCCTTTACTCCGGCGAGCTTGTAGAGCTCATCGAGGCTCGTGGCCTCTTTGAGGGCGTCAACGTGATCCTGAAGGTCAAGGTACTTCATGGCCTTGGGGGTGAGGACGTTCGCCTCGTCCCCGTACATCTGGATGTACTCATCCGGCGTAACCGTCCTTATGAGCCCCTCTTTCTGAAGTTCCTCAAGCTTCCTGTAGAGCATGTTCAGGAACATCTCACCCTCGTAGGGGTAGTTCTCCCACGGGTTCTCACCGTCGAGGGCGACCACGTAGACCAGGGAGCCGTCGGTGTTCTGCTTCTGAAGCTTGAGGAGCTCGTCCACAAAGTCCTGAACGGCCTGCTTCTGGTTCATCCCGGCGTAGTTGAAGCCAATTCTGTCGCTCAGTTCGTGATCCCTCGGGAATATGTATATTTTAGTCCCGTTGAAGTCCGCCACCCAGGGCCTGAAGTAGTTGGTGGGGCTGTGGGGGATCCCCATCTTTTCGAGGACGTTCTGGTCGCTTATCACCCACTCCCAGCCGTTCTCGGCGAGCAGCTTGAGGGTATCGTCGTTCAGGCTGCACTCGGCCTCCCAGCCGCCGTTCGGGAGGGCCCTCCCATCGCCGAGGTACTCCTTGTACAGCTCCTCCCCTCTCTGTATCTGGGTTGCAAAGTCATCGGCCCAGCCGAAGTCGGCCAAGATGGGCCCTATCGGGTGGGCGTACGGGACGAAGGTTATCGCGTCTGGACCGTTGCCGAGGTACTTGTTCACAGCTTTGTAGTAGTCGAAGGTGTGGTTTATGAGCTCCATCTGGACGTTGAGGACGGTTTTGAGGTCGTCCCTCGTGTAGCCGCCGGTGTTGACCTTATCGTAGAGGGGCTTGAGCTCGCTGCTGTTCACTATGTAGTCGTGCGGCAGCCAGGCGAGGTTGAAGAGGACGGCGAGGTCGAGGTAGTCCTGGTCGCTCAGACTCGACGTTATCTTGACCTTCTGCTCGTTTAGGGGCAGGTTTCCGTACTTGGCAAAGAGGGCCTTTCTCTCGTTCAGCAGGTCAGTATACCTCTTCCAGTACACCCTTATCGGGTTGCCGTTGTCGTCGGCTAAGGGCTCGCCGTTCCAGGGTATGGTGTTGTCGAAGAAGCCGCCCGGAACCTGGAGCATTACCCACTTCTCCTGGGTGCTTAGGGGCGCCCCGTTGGCGAGCTTCCAGCTTATCCTCTCCCTGACGTCCATTGAGCCGTTCATGTACATGGCTATCTGCTCTATCAGCGAACCCGATAGGTCTATCGTAACGTGTATATCCGGGTACTTCGAGAGTATCGCCGGCATCCTCCAGTAGTCCCTGACCGCGTGGAGCCTGACCCATGGAAGGACGAACTGCTTTGCTACCGGATCGTAGTAGAAGGGCTGATGCATGTGCCAGACTATAACCACGTTCAGGGGCTTCGCCTGGTCCGCTTCCACAGTCCCCACGTTAAAGAGGCCGAGTACGGCCATGGAAAGCAGGAGCAGGGAAAGTACCTTCACAGCTCTCATCCATCACACCTCCGTAGTGTTTGGAAAAAACGAAATCATTCCTTCAAACCTCCGACGGTTAAACCGCTCCTTATGTAGTTCTGGGCAAGCAGGAACAGTATGAAGACCGGTAGGGCGAAGAGCATTGCCGCCGCCGAAAACTGGTTCCAGCTGACGTTCCTGAGGTCGTTGAGCATGCTGTAGAGCCATACGGTCAGCGGGTAGTTGTTCTGGTTGAGGAGTAAGTTGGCGATGATAAGCTCGGTCCAGCCACCGATGAAGGCGAATATTGAGACAGTGGTTATCCCGGGTAGCGCCATCGGGAGGAGCACGTGCCTTATGATCTGGAGGTAGCTTGCGCCGTCAACGAGGGCAGCCTCATCGAAGTCCGTGCTTATCGAATCTATGTAGCCCTTGAGGAGCCAGGTGTTGAAGGGGACGCCGCCGGCCGCGTATATGAAGGGGAGCACGTAGATGTTGTTGGTGAGGCCGAGCTTAACGAGCATTCCGTACAAGGCGACAAGGCCCGCTATCCCCAACCCCCCTGCGACCTGGGTGAACATCAGGTAGAAGTACAGCACGTGCTCCCTGCCCATGAACCTGAGCCTGGAGAAGGCGTAGGCCGCTGGGACGACGAAGAGCAGCGTCAGTATGACCGTCAGAGTGGCTATGATTATGCTCCTCTTGAGGTAGCCGAAGAAGCCGCCGTTCACCTGGTTGACGAAGATGAAGAAGAAGTCGGTCACCTCAAGCTTCCCCGGCCCGGAGCTTATCCTGACCCTTCCCGGGAGCGTGATGGTAACGTCCCTGCCGACGTAGGTGTTGTTGGCCACTTTGGTGAGGCCCTTGAGGGGTAACCTGCTGCTCCCCGGGTTTTCAACTGTGATCCTGACCTCCTTCGCCTTGAGGTAGGTTCTACCTATGACGCCGATGCTGGAGTCTATTTCCTTCGCATCTATGGAGGCGAGCTTGCCCCTGACGTACCTCACCTGATTGTTCTGAACCGTCCTGTTGGCGCCCTCAACCTTGATGTTGCTGATGTACTTGAGCGTAAAGAGGGAGTTGATGTAGGACCTGCCCCAGAGGGTGCCGTCCTTGTACTCGATCGTGTAGTCCGTACTGATGAGCGTTCCCCCTGTGCTGGTGATGTTGAATAGCTTGGACTTCACGGCGGCCTCCTTGTGCCCGAACACTACCTCCCTGTAGTTATCGAGGGTAGAGTGGTGTGGAATCAGCGTTATTGAAGTTGATGCTAAGCTTTCCTTTGGTTCAATGGAGATGAGGAACATGTAGTAGACAGGAAAGAGGATTATCCCCATGACGAGGATCGCCAGCAGGGTTATCGCGGCGGCTTTCCAGAGATCCCTCCTCGGAATGTCCAGTTTGAGCTCCATCAGCTCGCCCCCTCCTGTATTTTAGTTATCTTCATGCTGATCAGCATGTAAACCGCGAGGACCAGCGTGGCTATGAAGAGAACCGCGGCCGCCCTCCCGTAGTGGGGTATTGACGAGCCGAAGGCCTTCTGGTAGCCGTACAGGAGAAGGAACCTGTCCTCGAAGAGGGAGCCGTTGTAGAGGAAGGGCACGAGGAAGTACTGGAAGCTCGCGGCGCTCGTGAGGATCGTGGCGAAGGCTATCGGTTTGCTGACTATTGGTATAACGACCTTGGTGAGCCTCTGCCAGTAGGTGGCCCCGTCGATTATAGCAGCCTCCACCAGTATATCGGGAACCGCCTGAAGGGCGGAGGTTATGACGGTCATCATGAAGGGGTAAGCGAGCCAGACCTCTATCACGTTCAGGGCCACAAAACCATAAGTCACGTTGTTTATCCAGTCGGGAGGGGTTGAGACCCCAAAATCCTTCAGGAGTATGTTAACGGGGCCGAATATCGGGTCGAACATGAACCTCCAGACGGTGATTGAGAACAGCAGCGGCAGCGCCCACGGGATTATAAGGAGGGCCCTGTAGAGCGACTTCCCTATGACGTACTTGCTGTTGTAGAGCACCGAGAGGAATATCCCCGCGAGAACCTTGAGGGTAACGCTCGTCGCCACGAAGAGCCACGTCCAGAGAAAGGCCGACCTGAAACCGGGGTCGCTGATGGCCCAGCGGAAGTTGTCAAGGCCGGTGAATCTGAGCGGCGGTGCGTTTGGGGTTTGTATCGGGAAGTTGCCGAGCTGGGCGTTGGTGAAGGCTATGTAGATCGAGTACAGTATGGGGTATATGTTGAAGAAGAGAAAAGCAACTATCCCGGGGAGGATAAGCGCCAAAGCCGCTTCTGTGCGTTTTCTCATCACTTCCACCCCTTGTTAAGAGTAAAAAAAGAAGGGAAGTCAGCCGCTTATTGCCTTCAGGATCTGCTGCTGGGCATCCTGGAGGGCCTGCTCGATTGTCTGCTTGCCGCCGACGATGTTGGTGATCGCCTGCCCGACAGGGCCCCAGACGGCCGCCATCTTGACGCTCTTGGGCATGAGGTAGGCGTGCTGAACAGCGTCCATGAAGCCCTTCAAAACCGGGTCGCTGGTGATGTCTGGATTGTTGTAGACGCTCTTGAGGACCGGGACGTAGCCGTTCTGGAGGGCAAGCGTTGTCGCGACGTCATCGCTGGTCGAGAACCACTTGAGGAAGGTCCATATGGCCTGCATCTTGTCGTCCGGGGCGTTAGCGGTGACGTAGATGAGCTTGACACCACCGTAGGGCCTCGGGGAGTAGGTCTGACCGTTCATGGTTATCGGAGGAAGCGGCTCAACGCCGAAGTTTATCCCCGCCTCCTTGACCTTCGAAATGATCCACGGTCCGTTTACCATCATCGGGGCGTTTCCATCCGTGAAGAGACTGACCTGGGTGTTGTAGTCGGTGGTGTGGGCCATGTAGGGCCAGATGTTGTTGAAGAAGAACTTAAAGCCCTCAATAGTTTGGGTCAAGTTGAGGCCCGGCTGCTCGGTCTTGTCGTTGAAGTAGTAGCCGCCGAAGGCCTGCACCCAGCCGGAGATGAAGTAAGCGTCCACCGGGCTCGCGAGGCCGTACTTACCGTTGTTCGGGTCGTAGTACTGCTGCATTATCTGCTTCATCTCGTCGAAGTTCTTCGGCGGGTTCTTTACCATGTCCTTGTTGTAGATCAGGGCTACAGTCTCAGCGGCAAAGGGAACCGCGTAGTAGTGCCCCTTGTACTCAAAGGCATCCTGGGCGAGGGGTATGAAGTTGTCGCTGAAGTTTGAGGGCACGTAGCTGTCTATGGGCTTGAGGAGGCCGCCCTCGGCGAACTTCCCGATCCAGTCGTGGGCCCATATGAAGAGGTCCGGACCCTTTCCAGCGGGAATAGCGGCCTTTAGTGCCGTCTCAAGGTTCGCCTTGTACACCATCTTGATCTGGATGTTGGGGTGCTCGATCTCGAACTCCGATATCAGATCCTGGAAGGTCTGGGCCTCGGCCTGGCCCATCGCGTGCCAGAGGACTATCGTAACCTTCTTACCGGGGGTTGAAGTTGAGGTTGTGGTCGTTGAAGTCGTTGAGGTTGTTGAAGAGCTCGAAGAACTCGAAGACTGAGTCGTCGATGTCGTGGAATGGGAGGTTGCTGAAGAGGTTGAGGAGGACTGAGTGCTTGAGGTGCTCGATGTTGCCGATGAGCTCGGAGAGCTTGAAGACTGAGTCGTCGAACTCGAACTCTGGGAGCTGCTCTGGGTCGAGCTCGGGCTACTGCTACTGCTCTTGCTGGTGCCTCCACCGCCAAGACAGCCGCTGGCCACTACTCCAAGAAACAGAACGCCCACAAGAAGCAGGGCGAACAGACTTTTTCTCATCTCTCATCACCCACCCAACTTTCGTGATAGAGTATCATCGCGGGTGATATATATATCTTGCGCTTTCATCCCCGCACCACCAACGGGTTACCGTTCATGCCCGTACTCAAACCGCTGGAGGGTTCCCTTATAGCGTCGCTGGATTTCAAAACGACAGCGTTTTCCCCCGTTAGGATAAGCTATCACGACGCTTACGCTCTCGCCATTGTAGACCCGATCGTAGGCAACAGTCCGGCCCTCAAACCGGAGCGGGACGAACTCCCCCAACTGGAGGGCCCGGCTCTCCCGCCTCATTTTTATGAGCGTCCTTGTAACCTTAAGGATTTCCATGTTCCACTTCCCCTCATCCCACTCCATCGGAGCCCTGCCGGTGCCCATCCCCTCACCCCCACCCCTGAGTCCTACCTCGTCGCCGTAGAAGAGCGCCGGAATGCCTTTGTACGTCATCAGGAAGGCGAGGGCGCAGAGGTACCTTCCCACGTCGCCCTCAACGAGGTCGAGGAAGCGCGGAACGTCGTGGTTGTCAAGGAAGTTGTAGGTGAAGTACTCCGCCGGGCCGTAGTAGGTGCTCAGGAGGTTCAGCTCGTTCAGGAAGCCCCGCGCATCTATCTCCCCCAAGACGAAGAACCTCAGCAGCGCATCGTAGAGTCGGTAGTTCATGACCCCGTGGAAAGCATCGAAGAGCCAGGGCCTCCCGTCGTCCATGACCTCACCGAAGAGGTAAGCTTCCGCTGGAAGCCTTCCCCTGACCTCACGCCACACCTCAGAGGGGACGCCGTGGGCGACGTCGAGGCGCCAGCCGTCGGCACCCTTCCCGAGCCAGTGGTTCATGACCTCAGCTATGAGATCAACTACCTCGGGGTTGTCGTGGTTTAAGCGGGGCATCAGCCAGACAGAGAAGAAGGTCTCGTAGTTCCAGCCGAGCCCCTTGAGGACGCGGTACTTCTCCCTCCAGGGCATGTCCTCCTCAAGGGTGTTAAGAAACTCCCGGGTAACGACCGGAAACTTGAGGGGGCGGTAGAAATCCCTGTACCTGCTGTTTTCTCCGTTTCTGATGAGGTCTTGGAAGTAGGGGTGGAAGAAGCTCGTGTGGTGGAAGACGCCGTCGAGGATGAGCCTCACGTCAAACCCCTCCAGCTCTCTAACGAGGGCGTCGAACTCAGCGTCCCCACCGAGCCTCTCAGCGGTGTGGAAGTAGTCCGTCACATCGTAACCGTGGTAGGTCATGGACTCGAAGATCGGCGTCAGGTAAATCGCGTTGATCCCGAGGCCCTTCAGGTGGTCGAGGTGCTCCCTGAGCCCCCTGAGGTCGCCCCCGTAAAAGGACTCTCCCTTCAGGGACAGCTCTTTTTCCGCGATGCCCACCGCGAACCTGTCGGGCATCACCTGGTAGAAGACCCTCTCAAGAACCCAGGCCGGTGCCTCCAGGCTTTCGGGAACGGCCGAAAAGGGGCCGAGCTCCTCAAAATCCCCGGCCGTTTCAACCCCGAAGGAGTATTCCAACGCGCCCTCCCCCGGCAGGACGGCCTCCCAGTACTCGAAGAGCTCATCCCTCGCCTTGGACTTCATCTCCACCTTTTCTCCGCCGAAGTTGAGTGTGGCCGAGGTTGCCGAGCTCCTCACCGTCCTCAGGATAACGTGAGTCCGCCCGGCGAAGGAGTAGAGGTACGTGAGCGATGGGCGGTGAAAGAGCCTTCCGGGGCCCCGAACCTCGGCGACGCTTGCCTCGCGTTCGAACTTGTAGGATGGCCTCTTGTACCTCCTCCACACCGGGTTCTCAGGATCCACCGTGAACTCCCCGCCGAGTGAGAAGGCGTAGTACCAGACACCCTCCGGAAGCCTCACCTTGATCTTCCACCTGTCCTCAGATCTCACCATCCGGAAGGAGCCCTCGTTGAAGGCGTTGAAGCTGCCCAAGAGGTAGGCGTAGGGCTCCCCCTTCGCGGGGGCCGAAAACTCTACTACAGCCACCCTCCCGAAGCGTTTGTCGCGTTCGAACCCGAAAATTTTATACACCCTGACCACCCAAGTATCACCATTGATGAGTAAACTAAAGCGAGTGAAACTTAAACCTTTGGGAGGCCAGGAGATGAGGGAAGAGGAGATCATGGAAAAACTTCAAAGGATAGGTCTGACGAAGTACGAGAGCTTGGCGTACATAACCCTTCTCAAGCTCGGGCCGAGCAAGGCCACGGATATAACGAAGGAAAGCGGAATCCCACACACCAGGGTCTACGACGTCCTGAGCTCACTCCACAGGAAGGGCTTTGTGGACGTGATGCAGGGGACGCCGAGACTGTACAAACCTGTTAACCCCGAGCTCGTCTTAGAGAAGATAAAGGAGGACATAATAGAGGACATAGAGGCCCTGAAGAAGGCTTTTCTTGAGCTCTACAGGCAGGCCCACGGCGAGGAACTGCCCGAGATATGGACGATACAGGGTTTTGACAACACCCTTGAGAGGGCGGAGTACGTGATCAGGAGCTCCAGGCACGAGGTTCTCATAAACACGCCCATGGAGTTCCTAAAGCTCCTGAGGAGGGAGATAAAGGCAAGAAGGGACGTGGTCTTCATCATCATAAGCAACTTTGAGGATGTCCCCGACTGGCTCAGGGGAGACAACATAATACTCGCGAGGAGCGGCGGCGCGCCGTGGCTCATGGCCAGCTGGATAATCGGGGACATCGAGTACGCCCTCTTCTTCGGGGCGCTGCCGAAGGACAGGAGGAGGGAGAAGTTCTACTCCTTCTGGGCCAAGAGCCCCAAGATAATCCAGAACTACATGCACTGGTTCTACACGATATACTTCGACAACAGCGAGGTCATAAAACCGCCCGACTACGAAAAGCTCCCGAAGCCCCTCTCCCTGGTCAATATAAGGACGCTGATAACACTCCTCAAGTTCACGGAGCTCCCGAAGGAGGCCGAGATAGTCGGCAGGATGGTGGAGACCAAGGATCCAGTGAACCTCAGGGGCCAGATAATCGACTACGAGTACACCCCGCTAACGGCCAACATAACCTTCAGGTACAACGGCAGCGAGCTGAAGGTCGGGGGCATAGGGAGCTACTTCGAAGACGTCGAGGGGGAGAAGTTTATACTCCTCGGCTGAGCCCGAGTTTATTACCCCCTTCAACGGTACCCGGTGGTATAGTATGAGAATACTGCTCTTGGGCTTTGAGTACCTGCCCGTTAAGGTTGGAGGCCTCGCGGAGGCGATAACTCACATAGCCGAGGGGCTCGCGGCCCTTGGAAACGAGGTCGTGGCCTTCACGCCTGACCACGGAAAGAACCTTGGAGAGCCGGTGAGGAAGTTCAAACTAACCGCCTTCGGGGAAGAGGTTGAGGTCGAGGCAAGGAGACGGGAGCAGAACGGTGTGACGGTTTACTCCCTGAGCGGGGGCTTTTTGAGCAACGAGGACGTATACGGGCCCGGCTGGGAAGGCATGCTTCGGAAGGCCGTCCTGTTTGGCAAAGCAAGTGCCGGCCTTCTAAACGAAATGATAGAAGAGTTCAGGCCGGACGTCGTCCACGCCCACGACTGGCACACCGTCTTCGCACTCGGCCTCATCAGGAAGTACTTTGGGGTGAGGACGGTCTTCACGATCCACAGGCTCAACAAGGGAAAGCTGCCGGCCGAGTACTTCAGGGAGGCCAACCTGGCTGAGCTCGCACCCTACCCTGACATAGACCCGGAGCACACCGCGGCCTACATCGCCGATGCCGTAACCACGGTCAGCAGGAGCTACCTCTGGGAGGAGTGGGGCTTCTTCGGGCACTTCGACGGCAAGGTCACGCACGTCTTCAACGGCATAGACTGCTCGTTCTGGAACGAGAAGCTCCTGAAAAACGCAGAACTCCCGAGGAAGGAGAGGAGAAAGCTCATCCTTGAGCGCTTCGGTCTCTCAGACGGCAAAGCCTTCATGTTCATCGGCCGCTTTGACAAGGCCCAGAAGGGCGTCGATACACTGCTGAGGGCGATAGAGATACTCTCAAACGACCCCTCCTTCGGGGAAATGAGGTTTATCATAATCGGGAAGGGACACCCGGAGCTTGAGGCCTGGGCCAAGGCCATAGCAAACCGCTTCCCTGAGAACGTGAGAACCGTAACCGAAGTCCTTCCAAGGGAGACCGTGAGGGAGCTCTACGGCTCCGTTGACTTCGTGGTGATCCCGTCTAACTTCGAGCCCTTCGGCCTGGTTCAGCTTGAGGCGATGTGCTTAGGTGCGGTCCCGATAGGGAGCGCCGTCGGCGGCATAAGGGACACGATCATAGACCTCAGAGACGATCCCGAGGGAGCAACTGGAATCCTCGTTCCGCCCAGGGACGCCTTCGCCCTCGCAAAGACCATAATAAGCGCGGGCTACCTCGATGAGAAGACACTCCAGAGGCTCAGAGAAAACGGAAGGAGGCGCGCGAGGGTGGACTTCACGTGGGAGAAGGCCTGCAGGAGGTACCTCAACCTCTACCTGGGCTCGGTTGACAAGGCCATCCCCTTCCTCCGCTAACGCCAGCCGAAGTCGCTCAAAAACTTCCTCCTCAACCTTTTTATCGTTCCGGAAACGCCGAGCGTTCTAAAGATTGCCTTCGAGCCGTTTATCTCCGTGACGAGCATCAAAGCAAAGCGGAGCTCCTCAACGTGCCTCCTGTCAACCCTAACTATGCCGGTCTGGGTTTTCTCGTCGAACTTTATGAACCACGGCTTTGCCTTTGCTGAACCAAGAACGCCGAGCGTTGAAAGCGAAGCCTCCCAGATTGCCCTCTTCACCTCCTCTTTCTTGAAAGGTCTCTCACCGATTAGCTGAAAGGCTATGTAGCGGTGCTTGTCCCTCAAAGTTGGTGGCAGGTACTTCGGCTTCTCCCTCATGTTCCCAACTCTGTCCGCCAACCTTTTTAAGTCCTTTCCAGAGCCTTCGGGTGGTGAGAGCTTTGGTGTGGGAGACGCCTTACTTCTCATACGCCGTGAGAGAACTGCCGAAGGGCTGTCAGCTCTGCGTTAGGGGCGAGAAGCTCGTCCTCTTCACCACCGGGAAATGCCCGAGGGACTGCTTCTACTGTCCGCTCAGCCCCTGGAGAAAGGAGGACGTTGTCTACGCCAACGAAAGGCCCGTTAAGAGCGTTGATGACATCATTGAGGAGGCAATCATTCAGGAAGCCAGAGGGGCCGGCGTCACCGGCGGTGACCCGCTCGCGAGGCTCGACAGGACTGTTGAATACATCAGAGCCCTCAAGGAGGCCTTTGGGAAGGACTTCCACATCCATCTCTACACCACCGGCGCCTTGGCAACCAAAAAGAACCTCGAAAAGCTCTACGATGCCGGCTTGGACGAGATACGCTTTCACCCCGACCTGTTCAACCCGAACTCAAAGCTCTTCAAGGTTGAGATAGAGAACATAAGGAAGGCCTTCGACTTCGACTGGGACGTCGGCGGCGAGATACCCTCAATCCCGGGCCAGTTCGAGAGGATGAGATGGTACGTCGAGTTTCTCGACAAGCTCGGCGCGAAGTTCCTCAACGTCAACGAGCTTGAGTTCAGCGAGACGACGCTCAAGACGCTTTTGGACATGGGCTACCAGCCGGTGAGCGACGAGAGCTCCGCGATAAAGGGCTCCCTTGAGCTCGGCCTTAAGCTACTCGAATGGGGCGAGGAGAACACTTCGTTGAGCTACCACCTCTGCACGGCGAAGCTGAAGGATGCAGTCCAGCTGAGAAACAGGCTGAGGAGAACCGCGAGGAAGGTCGCGAAACCCTACATGGAAATCACGGAGGACGGAACGCTCCGCTTTGGCATTGCTGAGTACGACGACTTAGACGAGCTTTACGGCTTCCTCGTGGAGGATGCTGAAGTTCCAGAGGAGTGGCTCTACGTCAACCGCGAGAAGGGCAGGATAGAGATGCCGGAAGAAGTTGCGGTCGAGCTCGCTGAGGCGATAGAGGGGGACGTTAAGTTCTTTGTCGTCGAGGAGTACCCGACGTGGGATCACCTCGAGGTGGAGAGGGTTCCGCTGCCGTGATTTTACTTTCCGGAGTTGTTGCCCCTGAGGGCGTAAGTAACTTACGGGGGCATAAGTCAGTCTGTGAGGGCAATCTTTGTTAATGGATCGGTCAGCTGGTATGTTTCGTTCTTTTTTGTAATCCATCCCATTTTCATGAGGTTCTTTAGGAGTTCATAGAGCCTCGGCTCGGGGGTTCTCATACCCTTCACATTAAGATAGTCCCTCAGGAGGCTCCACCTGTTGTAGCCCAGAGCTATTCCCCTGAGTATCTCAACGTAGCGGGGCGCCCTCCTCTCGAGTTCCCTAAGCTCTCCCAATATCAGTCCCCTGGCCGTCTCGAGGGTTCTAGCGATGGCCTCTTCAAAGTCTCCACTCCTGAGGTACTCAACGCCGAAGAGCACGAGCCAGCCGGGAATACCATCCAGTGTCTCAACGGCGCGTTTTACGATGTCTCCCGAGACCTCAACTCCCGCTTCTCTAAATCCTGCCTTCAGGAACTCCTTTGAGACATTGGGAGCGAATGGCTCAACGTAAACCTCCCCGGCGATTCTTCCATAGAGGGGGCTTTCGTAGTCGTCTATTCCAAGGAAGTCGTGGAGGAGGCCGACCTCAGAACCGGTGAGAATAATTCGCAGGTTGGGGAGACTGTCGTAGGCATGGGCAAACAGAGCCAACAGTTCTTTTCCTCCCCTTGAACCGTAGAAACGGATGTACTGAGCCTCGTCAAAGGCCATGACGAACTTCCCGGTTTTCTCGCCGATTTCGTTTAGTTCCCTGAATATCTCCCTCAGCGATGCCTCCTTAGGTTCGAGTCTGAGAAACTTCAGGTCGAGGGATATCTTAAACTTTGAGAGGAGTCTCTGCAGTATAGTTCCTTTCGACTGGAGCTCTCTGATAAGGTCTTCCTTGGTGATATGGCCGCTCTCCGCGTAGAGTTCCCTGCAATCGATGAGTATGCCGGGATTCTCATTGAGGTATGCCCTGAGAATCGAGCTTTTGCCTACCCTTCTGATGCCAAGGAGGAGGGTCAGCGGGTATATCCCAACGCTTTTCTCAAGCTCTTCAAATTCCCTCTCCCTGTCAAAGATGTCCTCCCTTCTCTGCTTGGGTCTCAGGTCGAACAGCACTTACGCCACCGTAAGTAACTTACGGGGGCATAAGTTATAAGGGTTTCGAAAGGCTTATCAATTTCGTGCATGCATGCACTTATAGGTGGTGCCCTTGGGAAAGACGATAACCATAGCCGATGACGTCTACTACGAGCTCGTCAAGATGAAGGGTAAGAAGAGCTTTTCAGAACTCCTCAGGGAGCTTATAGGCAAGAAAAAGAAGGGCAACCTCGACGTGCTCATGATCGCCTTTGGGACGAGAACCCCGGAAGAGGTCGAGGAGCTTAGGAAGGAGCTCAAGGAGGTCGAAGAATGGATGGACTCCTGGACACCAGCGTGGTGATAGAGCTCTTCGGGGGAAACAGGACGGTCATCGAGGCTCTTTCTCCCGGTGGAACCTACGCACTTCCAACCATAGTCGTCTTTGAGCTCTACTGCGG
>WAKU01000003.1 GCA_015523195.1 Thermococcus sp. | reverse complement strand
GTTCACCCATTAAAGGGGAACGTGAGCTGGGTTTAGACCGTCGTGAGACAGGTCGGATGCTATCTACCGGAGGTGTTGGCCGCCTGAGGGGAAGGCTCCCCCAGTACGAGAGGAACAGGGCGCCGCGGCCTCTGGTCTACCGGTTGTCCTACAGGGCAGCGCCGGGCAGCTACGCCGCAGCCGATAAGGCCTGAAAGCATCTAAGGCCGAAGCGGCCCCTGAAAATAGGCGGCCATTCCTGGGCGTTTGGGCCTGGGCGACCGGTCCGTTGCCCAGGACGAGGGCTCGGGAAGAAGACCCGTTTGATGGGGCGGGGATGTAAGCGGGAAGGGAAACCGACCCGTTCAGTCTGCCGCTCCCAACAGCCCGAGTGCCCCGGGCGGGACGTCTGAGAGGCCAGCCCGCCTATGCACGGCCCCCTAAACCTCACTTGTTCTGTATCCTTGTTCTCGCAACTTCTAAAGCAGCCAAACACGATGGTCATGATGTTTTCGTGCGCAACCGTTAAAACAGGGTTAGCGGAGCTTTTCTTGATGCCTATGCGCCTCCTTGTGCTCGACCTCGACGGAACGCTGTGGGATCACGAGGACGCTTCACACCTTACACCTCCCTTTGAATTCCACGACGATTACCTGACCGACGCCTATGGTGAGGAGCTTCACCTCTTTCCTCGTGTGAGGGAGTTCCTTGAGTGGGCCAGCTGGCGTTTCCTGCTTACGATAGCCAGCTGGAACCTCGAAGAAAGGGTAAGGCCTATTCTCGAAGGCTTCGGCCTCTGGGACTACTTCCTCTTCCCAAAGATTGAAGGTCATCCAAACAAGGCCGACATGGTAAGGCGAACCCTTGAGGAACTCGCATCCACTGGCTACAATATTGAGGAGGTCATCTACGTGGATGACAGGGACATCCACGTTGACGAGATTAGGATGGCCCTCCCCGAGGTCGAGTTCGTCCACATGTGGGTCGATGTAAAGTCTTTTGAAGAGCTGAGGGAACTCCTTGAAAGACGGGGTGATCGCGATGGAGCTGCTGGTCGTTAAAGGTAGACGCATTGACTACGACGGCTCGGCCATTGGGAGCCACTGGGCCTACAGGAACTTCGGGATCCTCGGAAATTCTCTCCTCGTTTTCCGCGGGAAGTGCGACGTTAAAGTCGAGGAGATGATAGACATAGAGGATCTCCGTCAGAGCAAGGAAATCAAGAGCGACGACATGGTGCACTACATAGTCGAGGTCTTTGATTTAGTCAACACCCTCTTTGCATCAACCCTGCAGAAGCTCTTCATAGCCAAACTCTGCGAGGTTCTGGCCGAGTATGGAGTAAGAACAGCCAGGAAGGGCGACGACATCTACGTGAACGGCAAAAAGCTCAGCATCTCGATAGCTACGGTTTCACCGGTGAGCGTCAAGATTCACATCGGGATAAACGTAGAAGCTAAAGGAATCCCGGAGGGCGTCGAAGCGGTCGGCCTCAAGGAACTCGGCATCACAGACGTCGAGGGCTTCATGGAGGAGACGGGAAAAGCCCTCGTTGCCGAGTTCGAGAAGGTGAAAAAGGACAGCCTCAAAGTGAGGTGGGCTCAGTAGAGGAGGAAGAGGAAACCGCCAACGAGCGGAACCGCCAAGTTGTCGTCGAGCCAGCCCTGGTACTCTGTAAGGGTCAGGATTACCGCCCAGCCCATTTTTCCAACGATCCCAGCTTTGACGAGGGGGATGGCTATCAGCAGGGCTGTAGCAAAGTAGCCCACGCTACCCGTCCAGTGCTTTCTGAGCCTCACGTTGAAGCCGTGCTTTCTGAAGTAGTAGTGCCTTATTATCCCCGTAACACCGTCGCTTACCGCCATCGCAAGGAGCAACGCGGTGGCGTACCCAGTTGGGAGCACAAGGGGTATGGCTGAGGCCGAGAATGCGAAGAAGACCTCGCCGTAGTTGTGCTCTATCTGGTACCAGTTAAGCTCCCTCCTCTTCAGATGGGGCCAGAGCTGGATCACTCCAAAGACGAAGGCGGTACCGCTGAAAATCCCCGCCGGGATTAGGCCCCAGTAGAACATCAGGATAGCTGGAACGATGCTGAGGGGTATAAGCTTCCTGTTGATCCAGGCCCACTCGGGCCCGAACTTTTTCGTGAAGCCTATCGCTATGAGGATGAACAGGAGCGCTATTGCAACCGCTCCGACCGTGTCCAACATCGGCTTCACCGATAGATAAAAACGAGGGCGGGGTTAATATACCTTCACCCAAAAGTACCCGCAACCTTGTGGAGTGCGCCCGCGAAGTCCTCCGCGTGGACGACGATGTACCAGTCGTCGGTTCTCGTGAGTTCACCACGCGATTTTCCCATGAGCTCTCCGTAGAGCCCCTGAATCCTCACCTTTGGATCTGTTGTGGAGAGCTTCAACGTTATCTCGCTCGGTTTTCCGTTTTCCCAGGCAATGCCGACCTTGAAGCCGGCCTTAGTTTCCTTCCTCTTCCTGAGGCCAAGCTTGAGGTAGCGGAGCCTCTCCTCGGGAACGTCGCTCTCCCCTGCTTTCTCGCGGAGGTACTCGTCCGCTAAGGCCAGCCCGTGAAGGCCAAGGGCGTAGCCAAAGACAGGAACCCCAAGGTCTCTTCTGGTTCTTCCCTTGTAGGCGTAGACCTCTATCCTTCTGCCAGAGCTCCTTGAAGCGAGATAGAGGCCCTTCGTCTCATTGTTCCTGAATTCACCTAAGAAGTCCGTGAGCGTTTCGTAGAAAGAGAAGGGTATTGAAAAGCTCGCCCACGTTCCCCATATCCTCGGTGGAACCGAGACGAAGCCCGTATCTTCCAGATGGTAGTCGAGGGGTTTTGGCCTCAGTATCAAAAAGCCTTTGTCCGTGAGCTCCATCTCCATTCTCGGTCTCTCCCCGGGTACCATTGCAAACTTCCCGTCGCTTTCAAAGTCATCCGCTTTGAGGAGCCTGTCCCGTCTCAGCCTTCTACCTTCCCTTGAGCTCACCACGACTGGAATCGGAGTCTTCCTTCCGCTCTCCCTGTCGTAGGGAACCTTAAATCCTGCCTTCAGGAGCTCCTCCTGTATTTCAAGAGAGGCCGGGAAGAAAACCTGGAGTCTCTCTAATTCCAACTCCATTGAAAGACCTCCTTACTATTTTTAATAGTCTACGAGTCGATGCTTATAAATTTTTCCTTTTTTGAGTTGTTAAAACGGGAGCTTAAGCTTAAAAGGTACTGGGCGGAGCTTAGCGCGGTGGTGAGGTTGGTTCACTGGGCTGACTACATGGCCGAGAGGATAATCCGAGAGAGAGGCGATAAGGAGGAGTACGTCGTCGAGAGCGGCATCACTCCGAGCGGTTACGTTCACATAGGCAACTTCAGGGAGTTTTTCACCGCTTACATAGTTGGCCACGCCCTCCGCGACAGGGGCAAAAAGGTCAGACACATCCACATGTGGGACGACTACGACCGCTTTAGGAAGGTTCCCAAGAACGTCCCGCCCGAGTGGAGGGAGCACCTCACAAAACCCGTCAGCGAGGTTCCCGACCCATGGGGCTGTCACGAGAGCTACGCCGACCACTTCATGGAAAAGTTCGAGGAGGAAGTGAGAAAGCTCAGTATCGAAGTTGACTTCCTCCACGCGAGGGAGCTGTACAAGAGCGGCGAGTACGCTGAGGAGGTAAGGCTCGCCCTCAAAAGGCGCGATGAGATAAAGGCCGTCCTCGACAAGTACCGCGAAATAGCCAAACAGCCCCCACTTGAGGAGAACTGGCAGCCGGTTATGGTCTACTGCCCGAAGTGCAGGAGGGAGGCAGAGTTCGTCTCCTGGGACGGCGAGTGGAAGGTTAAGTACCGTTGCGGACACTGCGGGAGTGAGGGTGAAACGGACATCCGCGAGGGAAACGTAAAATTGAGATGGCGCGTTGACTGGCCGATGCGCTGGGCTCACTTCAAGGTCGACTTCGAGCCCGCTGGGAAGGATCACCTCGCCGCTGGAAGCTCCTACGACACCGGTAAGGAAATCTCGGAGAGGGTCTTCGGCTGGAAGGCGCCAATGACTCTCATGTACGAGTTCGTGGGAATCAAGGGGCAGAAGGGCAAGATGAGTGGATCAAAGGGCAACGTTATCCTCCTCAGCGACCTCTACGAGGTTCTCGAACCCGGAATAATCTGCTTCATCTACGCGAAGGCGAGGCCGAACAAAGAACTGAAGATAGACCTCGGTTTAGGTCTTCTCAACCTCTACGACGAGTTCGACAAGGTCGAGCGCATCTACTTCGGCCTTGAAAAAGCCAAGAACCCCGATGAGGAAGATGAACTCAAGAGAACCTATGAGCTGTCAATGCCGATGGTTCCCGAGAGATTAACCGCCCAAGCCCCCTTCCGCTTCCTTGTAACGCTCGTCCAGATGCCCCACCTCGACGAAGAGGGAATAATCCGCGTTCTCCAGGAGCAGGGACACGTTCCAGAGGAGCTGACGGAGGAGGATGTCGAGAGGATAAGAACACGCATTAGGCTCGCTAAAAACTGGGTAAGGAGGTACGCGCCCGACGAGATCAGGTTCAGCCTGCTTGAAAAGCCGCCGGAAATGGAGCTGGAACCCGCACTGATGGAGGCCATACTCGAAGTTGCCGGGTGGCTGGAAAGTCACGAGAAGTTCACCGTTGAGGAGCTCAACAACGTCCTCTTTGGCTCAGCTAAAAAGCACGGAATTCCAAGCAGGAAATGGTTCAAGACCCTTTACCGGCTCTTCATCGGAAAGGAGCGCGGACCGAGGCTTGCACCCTTCCTCGCTTCCCTCGACAGGGAATTCGTGGTCAAGCGCCTCCGCATGGAGGCCTGATTTCCATACCCTCGGGAACCAGAGCGGCAACCCTTTTATACCACGCCCGCAATTTCATCCGGTGTTTCAAATGAAGACCTATCACGGTAGGATAGTCAGCTTTGAAGACCCCGCTTTCCCCAGGGAATACGGCTACATGACCGTTGAGGACGGCAGGATAACCTCGCTGTCGAAAGAGAGGCCTTCGACAACGGGGGAGCTGGTTGACTACTCGGACCATCTCATACTCCCGGGTTTCGTAGACACGCACGTTCACCTGCCCCAGTTCTACAGCAGGGGCATGATCAGCACTTCCCTCCTCGATTGGCTTGAAAAGTTCATATTTCCAGCGGAGGTGAAGTTCTCCGATCCAGGGTTCGCCCGAAAGGCCTCCAGGGAATTCTTCTCCACCCTCATAAGAAACGGAACGACGACGGCCATGGTGTATTCCTCATCCCACAGGGAGGCCACTGAGATAGCCTTCGAGGAGGCAATGAGGAGCGGCATGAGGGCCGTGATAGGCCAGGTTCTCATGGACATGAACGGGCCCGAGGAGCTCCTCACGACGCCAGAGAGGGCCGTCGAGGACATTAAGGCCGTTGCATCGCGGTGGCACCGCTTTGACGGCAGGCTTTTCTACGCGGTAACGCCCCGCTTTGCCGTCTCCTGCAGCATGCCCCTGATGAAAACCGCCGCCAGGATAGCGGAGGAGATGGGTCTCTACGTCCAGACCCACCTGTCGGAGCAGGTCGAGGAGATAAAGGAGGTTCTCAGGCTGTTCCCAGGGGTGAGTTCGTACACCGAGGTCTACCTGAAGGCCGGCCTTCTCGGCCGGAAAACTGTTGTCGCCCACGCCATCCACCTGTCCGATACCGAGAGGAGGATTTTAGCGGAAACCGGTACGAAGGTTGCCCACTGCCCGTCCTCAAACTTCTTCCTTCACAGCGGCACGATGAGCCTCCCCTCCCATGAGAGGCTCGGGATTGTGGTGGGGCTCGGCTCCGACGTGGCGGCAGGGCCCTTCGTTTCGATGCTTGAGGTCATGAGGGACGCATACTACGCCAATCCGATGGATCCCTTCAAGGCCTTTCACCTGCTGACCATGGGCGGGGCGAAGGCTCTCGGCCTCGATGGCAGGATAGGAAGCCTCGAACCCGGCAAGGAGGCCGACTTCGTGGTGGTGAATCCCGAACCCCTCGCCTCCCCAGACGATGACCTGTGGATAATCCTCTCCAAGCTCATGATCCTGGGGGACGAGAGAAACGTAACCGCCACATACGTGAGGGGCAAACGGCTCTGGCCCGCCGAACCCGGAGGGCAATAGCTTTTCACTTCCTGGGGGCATAAACCTGGAAGTAGGTGTGCTCCCCCATTTTTTCGCTGTGGATCATCTTGAAGTAGAGCTTTGCGAGGAGCTCCACCGCGACCCTGCCCCATACGTTGAAGCGCACCCTAAAGCTGTCCTTCTCGCTCTGGAACTCGATTACCACAGTCTTCTCCTCGCTGTCCGGCATCACCCGGCTCACCCAGTACTCGGGCCCCACAACCTGACCCCCCATGAGAAGAGGAAGGAGCTCCCTCAGATCCGTGAACTGGATTATGAACCTTCCCCCCGGCTTCAGAACCCTCGCGGCTTCCCTGAAGACTGAGTTGAGGCCAGAAGGCTCGAAGTGCACGAGGCTGTCAATGAAGAGGACGTAGTCAAAGCTGTCGTCCTCGAAGGGCAGTTCCCTCGCATCTCCCTTAACGAACTCGACCTTTGAGCGCTTCTCTTCGGCGAACTTTCTGGCCCTCCTCAGCATTGTCTCGCTTGAGTCCAGGCCGATCACCTGAAAGCCCATCTCCTCAAGGAGAAAGGAGAAGCCGCCGGCACCGCAGGCGAGGTCGAGTACCCTGCCCCTCTCGGGCATGAACTTGAGGAGCAGGGGTTCTAAATCCTCCACCCTCCTCTTGTATTCCTCGGAGTAAACGTCGCTGTAGGCCTTGAAAACCTCGTAGTACTTTTCGAAGGTCATGTTCCCAGTTACTCCGCATTCCTTAAATATTTGTCCCGGCCTCTACCCTTTGGGGGTGGATTGATGATAATACGCGCACCTGCCCACCTGCACACCGGAAACCCCGACCTGAGCGGCGACATGGGGAGGCTCTACGGAACGGTCGGCTTCGCCATCGAGAGGCCCTCCCTTGAAATCGAGGTTAGGCCCGCGGGGAAAGACGCCGCCAGCGATGAAGACGCGATGAAGTTCATACGGCGCTTCAGGGAAAGCCACGACTTCCCGCCCGTGAGCGTTGAGATCAAAAGCTACATCCCGAAGTGGGTCGGCCTGGGCTTTCACACGACCTTGGCTTTGAGCATAGGAGAGGGGATAAACAGACTCTTCAACCTCGGGCTCTCCTTCGAGGAGGTCGCCCTCTCGATGAGACGCGGCCTGATAACGGCCCTCGGCTTTTATTCGCTAAAAATCGGCGGCTTCATCTACGAGGGCGGCTTTCCTGTGGAGAAGCGCGAAAAGGTTGTTCCCCCACTAATATTTAGGGGGGAAATGCCCGGGGACTGGCTCTTCGTTGTGGCGGTTCCCGAAACGCCGAGGAAGGCCATTGAGGCGGTTAGAAGGAGGGAGGACGAGATACTCTGGAACCTAAAGAAAATGCCCCCCGAATTGGCGGACAGACTTTCGAGGATAGTGCTAATGAAGATCCTCCCGGCTTTCGTCGAAAAGGACATCAAGGCCTTTGGCGAAGGACTGTACCAGTTCAACCACCTCTTGGGCGAGTTCTGGAGCGATTACCAGGACAACGTCTACTGCTGCGACCTCGTTAGCGAAGGCATAGAGCTGATGCTCGGCAAGGCTTACTGCGCCTGCCAGACGAGCTGGGGGCCGGCCTTCTACGGGCTGGTAAAAGGCGAAAAAAGAGCAGAGGAGGTCAAATCTGCCATCGAGTCTTTCCTCCGCGATAACGGCGACGGCGGGGAGGTTTTTATAACGAGAGCGGACAACCGCGGGATGGTGGTGTTCGATGGTTAAGGCTGTGGGTATAGACTCTGGAACCAAGAGCATGGATTTGTTTGGCTTCGACGACGAGACCGGTGAGGTGATAGTCGACGCCTCGGTTGACAGGAACCGCGTCACTGAGAACCCGGCGGTAATCCTCGAGCTCCTGAGGGAGATCCAGGAAAAGCATGGAAAGATCGACGCCATAGTCGGCCCCTGCGGCTACGGGATACCCCTAAAGCCCGCCAGGGAGGCCACCAATGAGGAGATAGCCCTCGCCACCTTCATAACCGAGGCCGACGTAAGGAGGAGGCTGAAGATAGTCGGTTTAAGGGAGCTGATGCTCCTGATGAGGGAAGCCAAAGACCTGAACGTCTACTTCACCCCCGGGGTTGTACACCTCCCAACTGTCCCGGAGTGGAGGAAGGCCAACAGGATAGACCTCGGGACAGCAGATAAGGTCTTCACCGCTGCCTTGGCCATGGTCAGGGAATCCGAAAAAAAGGGAATTCCCTACTCCCAGACGAACCTCATAGCGGTCGAAGTCGGCTTCGCCTACACCTCCGCGATGGCGGTTAAGAACGGCCAGATCATTGACGCGATGGCGGGAACAGCCGGCTTCCCCGGCTACCTCGGCATGGGCTTCATGGACTCCGAGTTGGCCTATGCCTTAGCCAACGCTCTGGACGACTTCGGAAAGCTCTTCCTTTTCCAGGGCGGCGCCTCCTACATAGCCGGCGTAGATCCCATCTCAGTTTCACCGGAGGAGTTCGTGAAGCTCGCAAAGGAAGACGAGAACGTCCGGAAGGGCTACAACGCAATGATTGAGGCCATTGTGAAGGACGTCTTTGCCCTGCTGCCCTCCGCAAAGCCTGAATCCATCTACATCAGCGGGCGCTTTTCGAGGATCCCGGAGTTCTTCAGGGATGTGAAGGGGGCGCTCGAAGGGGCCTTCAAAGACTACGGCTTCTCAATCGAAGTCCTCAAGCTCGAGAGCATGGCGAGGGCTAAGGAAGCGGCGGAGGGCAGTGCCGTGATAGCGAACGGCATCGCGGGCGGGAAGTACAGGGGGCTCGTCGAGAGCTTAAAGCTGAGGGAGAGCTCCGGTTCGATCTTCGACTGGGTAAAGCTGAAGGAGCGCGAGAATCTCAGGATTTTCGAGGAGCTTGTCCTTTAGCCGAATTTTTTTGAGCTTAGCTTTTTATCCCCCCTTTCCAACTCCCATCCGGTGGTCAAGGTGGAGTTCAACCTCATAATAACAGGCGTCGGCGGTCAGGGCGGTCTGACCCTTTCGAGGATTGTGGGCAACGCGGCGATGGCCGAGGGCTACAGGGTCAGGATCGGCGAAACGCTCGGGATGAGTCAGCGCTACGGCAGCGTTCTGAGCTACCTCCGCTTCGGAGAGGAGGTCTACTCACCCCTTATCGAGGAGGGAGAGGCGAACCTAATGATCGCCCTTGAGCCGGCCGAGGCCCTGAGGAACGCGCGCTTTTTGAGCAAGAAGAGTACCGCGATAATCAACGCCTACCCGATTCACACCGCAACAACCCTCGTGGGGAAGGAGCGCTACCCTGAACTCGGGGAGATAAGGGAAGCGATAGGCCGGATATGCCCCGTCCACATGAGGAACTTCCAGGAGGAAGCGGACAGGATAAACCCGAGGACTCTGGGCGTCCTGATGCTGGGCTACGCCTTCGGAAAGGGCCTCGTTCCCCTCAGGCGGGAGAGCCTGATGGAGGGGATAAGGCTCACCCTCCGCGAGAATCTGTGGGAGGTGAACTTCAGGGCCTTCGAGAGGGGCGAGGAGCTGGCGCGCGGGTGATGGCCTTAGTCCCCTTCAGGAGTGGATCAGAGCTATCCCAACCAACAGCGCGGGCCCGCAGGTTTTCCCCTTGTTTTGAAGTGGTCTCTGGACTTAACGTTGTCGTGATCGAGGAGGTATTCGAGCTCGTTGTTTTAGTCCCCATGGGGGCTACCACCTTAAAAACCGGCTTCCCCCACTGGCAGGTTGCATTTTTCTTTTGAAAACTCCGCCGCTCACAGCGGAGAGGAGGTCAGTCCAGCATTCAGTGATCCCTGGAACGGAGCCTCAGGGCTCTTTTGATCGCCTCCACCTCTTCACCGCTCAGCCTGTTCTCGACCCAGCGCCCCCTCATACTCAGGTTCTCGTCTTCCAGATCCAGGACGGCCTTCCTTATCCCTCCCCTGGGCTTTCTGCAGTCCCCCCTCCACCGCGGGATGACGTGGACGTGCAGGTGGGGAACAGTTTGTCCGGCGGCCTCCCCGAGGTTCATGCCCACGTTGAAGCCGTCCGGTTTGAGAGCTTCTTTGAGGGCCTCCATTGCCATCTCCACTCCCCTGATCAGCGCCACCTTCTCCTCCCAGGTGAGCTCATCCCAGCGCTCCACGTGCCTTTTCGGGACAACGAGGAGGTGCCCCCTGCCCGCGGGATAGCTGTCAAGGACTATCCTTATGAGGCCGTCCTCGTGCACAACGTCCTCCCCTCTTGGGTTGCAGAAAGGACACTCCATTTTCATCACCTCAGGTTAGAAGAAAAACCCTTAAAACCTATTCCCCCAGTCTTTTAGGGGAAGAAATGGAAGTGGGGTCACTTGAGAAAACCTACAGGAAGCTGATAATGTCGGGCCTTCTGCTCCTCCTAACGGCCTTTGCCCTCCTAATATTCAAGCCCACTGGAACATCTTCCGTTGCACTTGGGGCGGTTCTCTTTGCAGTCTCCTTCCTCCCCTTGGAGCTCGCGAGGAGGGTCGCGGCCAGGATAGCCGTTGAGATGAGGGAAGAGGGAAAAGCTTAATTATTGGGCCGGGGTATTGGTTCTGGACAGAACAGGGGTGATGGACAGATGGCATTCGTACCACCGCAGGCCGGTTACGACAGGGCGATAACTGTGTTCAGCCCTGATGGGAGGCTGTTCCAGGTTAACTACGCAAGGGAGGCAGTTAAAAGAGGGGCAACGGCAGTCGGTGTTAAGTGGAAGGGCGGTGTCGTTCTCGCCGTTGAGAAGAGGATAACGAGCAGGCTTATAGAGCCGAGCAGCTACGAGAAGATCTTCCAGATCGACGACCACATAGCCGCGGCTCCGAGCGGCATAATAGCGGACGCGAGGGTTCTCGTTGATAGGGCCAGGCTGGAGGCTCAAATCTACCGCCTCACCTACGGCGAGCCGGTCCCCCTCACCGTTCTTGTGAAGAAGATCTGTGACCTCAAGCAGGCCCACACCCAGTATGGTGGTGTGAGGCCTTTCGGCGCGGCCCTCCTCCTCGCCGGGGTGAACGAGAAGCCGGAGCTCTACGAGACAGACCCGAGCGGCGCCTACTTCGAGTGGAAGGCCGTCGCGATAGGCAGCGGAAGGAACGTCGCGATGGCCATCTTTGAGGAGCACTACAAGGACGACATAGACATGGAGGGAGCGATAAAGCTCGCCATCTTAGCCCTCGCGAAGACCCTCGAGGAGCCCAGCGCGGAGGCGATAGAGGTAGCATACATAACCACCGAGGACAGGCACTGGAAGAAGCTATCCCGGGAGAAGCTCAAGGGGTACCTCGAGGAGATGGCTAAGGAAGCCAAAGAGGAGCAGGTCGAGGAGAGGGAGGAGGACTACTCCGAACTCGACCAGAACTACTGAGGTGACGGGCGGTGCCGATTAGCGTTGACAAGGCCGTCATCGCCCGTCTAAGGACGCACGGTGAGACCTTTGAGATACTCGTCGATCCGTACCTTGCGAGGGACTTCAAGGAGGGCAGGGACGTTCCGGTGGAGGAGATCCTCGCGACTCCATACGTCTTCAAAGACGCCCATAAGGGCGACAAAGCGAGCGAGCACGAGATGGAGAAGATCTTCGGAACGAGCGATCCCTACGAGGTCGCCAAGATAATTCTCCGAAAGGGCGAGGTTCAGCTTACGGCGGAGCAGAGGAGGCAGATGATCGAGGAGAAGAGGCGCTACATAGCCACGATAATCCACAGGCACGCCGTCGACCCGAGAACCGGCTACCCACATCCAGTGGACAGGATCCTCAGGGCTATGGATGAAGCTGGGGTGCACGTGGACCTCTTCAAGGACGCCGAGGCGCAGGTTCCCGGCGTGATCAAGGCAATCCGCCCCCTCCTGCCGATAAAACTTGAGATGAAGGTCATAGCCGTTAAGATACCGGGCGACTACGTTGGAAAGGCCTACGGCGAGGTCAGGAAGTTCGGGAACATAAAGCGGGAGGAGTGGGGCAGCGATGGTTCGTGGATGTTCCTCATCGAGATCCCCGGTGGAGTCGAGGAGGAGTTTTATGAAAAGCTCAACGCCCTCACAAAGGGCACCGTCGTAACCAAACTGTTAGAGAGGAAGGGACTATGAAGAAGGGGAGTATTTTTGTAAAACCAAGGGAGCTCGTGGTTCCCGGGACGTTGCTCGTCCAGGGGCCTTTTAAAAATGGTAGAGGGACTTTCAGGGAAGGGAACAGGATATACTCCACGGTCGTGGGGCTGGTTGAGATCAGGGGCGACCTCGTAAGGGTGATCCCGCTCGAAGGACCTTACATGCCGGAGGTTGGCGACAACGTCCTCGGCAAGATCGTGGACGTCAGGTTCTCCAACTGGGTGGTTGACATAGGGGCGCCCTACGAGGCCAGTCTCAGGGTTCAGGACGCGACGGAGGAGCGCATCGACATAATGAAGACAGACCTGAGGAGGATTTTTGACATCGGGGACGTGATCTACGCCAAGATAAAAGCCTACAACGAGGTGAACCAGATAGATCTAACGACGAAGGGCATGCCCTTTAAAGGGGGACCCCTCAGGGGCGGTCAGCTGGTCACCATAACCCCGTCCAAGGTGCCGAGGGTGATAGGCAAGGGCGGCTCCATGATAAACATGATAAAGAGGCTGACCAACACGAGGATAATAGTCGGCCAGAACGGATGGGTATGGGTCAGCGGAAGGAACGGCGAGCTTGAGAGGCTGGCCATTGAAGCCATACTCAAGGTCGACCGCGAGAGCCACACCCAGGGCCTGACTGACAGGGTTAAGGAGTTCCTCCTTGAGAAGCTGAGGGAGCTAAAAGAGCGCGGTGTCATAACCGAGCTTCCTAAGATTGATGAAGGTAAAGAGGGTGGAGGCAATGATGGGAAGACCTGAAGGGTTAAAGCTCATCGATGAGAACGGGAAGAGGCTGGACGGCAGGAAGAAGTACGAGCTCAGGAGGATAGACATGGAGGTAGGCGTCCTGAAGAACGCCGACGGCTCGGCTTACGTCGAATGGGGAAAGAACAAGATACTCGCCGCGGTCTACGGCCCCAGGGAGATCCACCCCAAACACCTCCAGCGGCCGGACATGGCGGTTCTCAGGGTGCGCTACAACATGGCCCCCTTCAGCGTTGAGGAGAGGAAGAAACCCGGTCCCGACAGGAGGAGCGTCGAGATAAGCAAGGTCATAAGGGGGGCCCTTGAGCCAGCGCTGCTCTTAGAGATGTTCCCGAGGACGGTAATAGACGTGTTCATAGAGGTTCTCCAGGCGGACGCGGGAACGAGGGTTGCAGGCATAACCGCGGCCTCTTTAGCCCTTGCAGACGCCGGAGTACCGATGAGGGATCTCGTCGCGGCGTGCGCCGCAGGTAAGATAGACGGCGAGATAGTACTCGACCTGAACAAGGACGAGGACAACTACGGCGAAGCGGACGTTCCAGTCGCCATAATGCCGCTCAAGAACGACATAACCCTCCTTCAGATGGACGGCTACCTTACGAGGGACGAACTCCTCGAGGCGGTCAAACTCGCCATAAAGGGCGCGAAGGCAGTCTACCAGAAGCAGCGCGAGGCCCTGAAGGAGAAGTACCTGCAGATAGCCCAGGAGGTGGCGGGGAATGAGTGACGCACCTGTTATGGCTGGAATAATGCGCGACAGGATACTCAACCTCCTGAAGGAGGGCAAAAGGATAGACGGAAGGGGCTTCGAGGATTACCGGGACGTTGAGATAAAGACCAACGTCATAGAGAAGGCGGAGGGCTCAGCGTGGGTGAGACTGGGCGAGACCCGCGTTTTGGTGGGAATAAAAGTCGACGTCGGGGAGCCGTTTCCCGACCTTCCCGACAGGGGCGTCATGACGACCAACGTCGAGCTCGTTCCCCTCGCGTCTCCCACCTTCGAACCAGGCCCGCCCGATGAGAACGCAATCGAACTCGCCCGCATTGTTGACAGGGGTATTAGGGAGAGCCAGGCCGTCGAACTTGAGAAGCTCGTCATAGTCCCCGGCAAGCTCGTAAGGGTCATCTTCATAGACGTCCACGTTCTCGACCACGACGGGAACCTCATAGACGCGACCGGGCTCGGGGCGATGGCCGCCCTGCTGACGGCCCGGATTCCGAAACTCGAATACAACGGGGAAACCGGCGAGCTCGTCAGGCTCGACGAGTACGAACCCCTACCCGTTAGGCACGTACCCCTCCCAGTGACCTTCGCCAAGATCGGGGGCAACATGGTGGTAGACCCGAGCCTCGACGAGGAGAGGGTAATGGAGAGTAGGATAACGGTGACCTTTGACGAGACCGGCCACGTCTCCGCGGTGCAGAAGGGAGAGGGCGGCAGTTTCAAACTCGAAGAGGTCATGTACGCCGTGGACACGGCCATGAGGAAGTCCAGCGAACTCAGGGAGATGCTCCTGTCCAGTGTTGACAGGGGGCTCCCTTGATGCTTTCTTTTTCATGGGAAAGAGATATAAACATTGGCAATCAAATTAGCCCAGTCTCTTACCGTCTGTCAGGGGTGAAGGGTGATGGGACTCTTTGATGGTATCATCAAGAAAAAACCCGAGGGTGCCAAGGCCAAGAGGACGGTTCCCGTTAAGGAAGTTGTGGAAAAGCCCGAGAAAAAGCAGGTTCAGCCGAAGGAAGTTGAGGTTATCCCCCTGGAGGAGGACGAGCTCGCGGCCGAGATCGTCAAGCCCCAGATAAGGCTCATAAAGAAGGTGGTCGTTACGAGCTACTCCGACCTCGAACGCATCTCGGAGGAGCTCCAAAACGGCAACCTCGTCATAGTTGACCTGAGCCCCCTTGAGGTCAAGCCGGACATCCTTGAGAAGGTCGCGGAGCAGATAAAAGGGATGACGAGCGCCCTGGGCGGCCAGGTAGCGAAGATATGCAAGACGGAGATAAAACTACTCATAACCCCCGAGGACATAAAATTCGCGAAGTAATCTAATTTTTGAGGTATCTACCGATTCCCGGTGGATTTTCCTTATTAGCATGGATTTTATAAACGCCTCCGGGTCTTTTTTGGTGGTCGAAGATGGGGGAGAAGAAGGAGAAAGTCAAGGTCAAACCGGAGCTCGGCGAGGTTCAGGTAATAAGCCTTGGGGACTGCCCCATATGTGGTGGAAAGGGAACTCTCAAGGCCATACAGCACATCCACGAGATTCCCTACTTCGGCAAGGTCATGGAGAGCACGATATACTGCGAGAAATGCGGCTACAGAAACGCCGACGTCATGATACTCGAAGACAGACCGCCGAAGCTCTACACGGTGAAAGTTGAGAATGAAAAAGACCTCTTCACGAGAGTGGTGAGGAGCAAGAGCGGGACGATAGAGCTTGAGGAGATAGGGGTGAAGATAGAGCCGGGGCCCGCAGCGGAAGGCTTCATAACCAACGTCGAGGGCGTCCTTGAAAGGGTTCGCGAGACCCTCCTGATGGCGAGGGAGTTCAGGAGGCAGGAAGGGGACGAAGACGCTGTAAAGAAGGCCGACGAGATACTGGAGTACATCGAAGAGGTCAAGGAGGGCAAAAAGCCCCTGACGGTCAGAATAGCCGACCCCCTCGGAAACAGCGCTCTGATAGGAGAGAAGGTTAAGAGCAGGCTTCTTACCGAGGAGGAAATCAGAAAGCTGAGCCTCGGGCCGTATAAGCTCGTTCCGGCCGAGGAGCCTGAGGAAGGCTAAAGGTAGAGAACGTCCCTTGAGAGGAGGTCTTCTATGAGGGCCCTGACCCAGGGCTTTCTGGTTTTTCTCGACAGGTGGATTATCCCCTCGACGTGGACGCCGTACCTTTCCCTCATCTCCTCCCTGCTCAGCGGTTCCTTGAAGAGGAATGGCCTCTCAATCGTAAACGCGTAGCCGTAGTCCTTGATGTAGTTCTCAAGCCACCTCTTGCCGTTCTCCCCGTGGACGAGACTTAAACCGCTCGTTTCCTTGGTCATCTCCCAGAGCGTCTCGGGGTCGGCCTTTATGACCTCGCCAACCTCGAAACCACCTGCAATTGTCCCCCTCTTCGTCAGCGTCTGCTCCTCGTGGAGGCCGAGTCTCCTGAGCGTGTCGCGAAGCTCGTAGGGGTTGCCCCTCGCCACGTACAGGAACACTAAGTCCCCCTCGTTGAAGGCCCTCGACTTCCTCAGCTCCACCGTTTTCAGCCCTCGGAAGAGCAGTTCGGCGTAAACCTGATGGAGCGCTATGACGTGCTCCATGCTTTCACCACCCGGGACTCGGGGAACCATTTAAAAAGGATTTGGGTTGTTAAACGGGCCTTAGGCCTGCCTTAACGATATCGCTCACGACTCCGCTTGCCGTCTCCCCGGGCCCGGCTCCCGCCCCCTTAACGAGCAGCTCCCCGAGGAGGTCTGTCCTTATCAGGGCGACGTTCTCGTTGCTCGAAACGGTCAGCGGGCTTTCGAGGGGTATCTCCCTGGGCTCGACCTTTACCTTCCCCCTCTCAACAGTCGCGACGAGCCTTATCGTCCTCCCGTGGGAGGTTGCCTCCCTCACAAGCTCGGGCGTTATGCCGTCTATTCCCTTCACCTCGGCCTCCTCGAACGTCGTCGGATGGAAGGCGACGCAGTGCAGAATAGTTGCCTTGTAACCCGCATCTATCCCGAGCACGTCCCCGCTCGGATCCCTCTCGGCCATACCGAGGGACTGGGCTTCTCTCAGCGCCTCCTCGAAGGTCTTTCCCTCCTCTATTTTAGACAGTATGAATGTCGTCGTCGCGTTGAGGACAGCCTCGATACTCTCAACCCTGTCCCCCAGCAGGTTCTCCCTCAGGAGAGCTATCACCGGCGTCCCCGCCATGACCGTTGCCTCGAAGAGGTAAGGCGTTCCCCTCCTCTCTGCCTCGCCAACGAGCTCGGAGTAGTGGAACGCCAAGGGTGGCTTGTTGCTCGTAACGAGAGCGCTCCCGTTCCTTAT
>WAKU01000002.1 GCA_015523195.1 Thermococcus sp. | reverse complement strand
GGCGAAGGCCCCGAAGAGGTTTAAGTTTGCAGTCATAACCGTCAGCGACACCGCGAGCAGGGGAGAGAAGGAGGACAAGAGCGGCAAGTTCCTCGTCGGGGAGCTTGAGAGGGCGGGGCACGAGAAGGTTCTCTACGAGGTTGTTCCGGATGAGAAGCTGGAGATCGTGGGCGCTTTGGTGGACGCCTTCAGGGCAGGGGCGGATGTAGTTGTCACCTCCGGTGGGACTGGGGTGACGAGCAGGGACGTGACCATTGAGAGCCTGAGGAACCTCTTCGACAAGGAGCTCGTGGGCTTCGGTGAGATCTTCAGGCTGGTCAGCTACGAGGAGATAGGCACCGCGGCCCTCATGAGCCGGGCTACCGCAGGGATAATAAGGAGCTCTGGCAGGGCAATGGCCGTCTTCTGCCTGCCCGGTAGCCTCGGGGCCGCTAAAACCGGGATCGGGATAATCCTCCGCGAGGCCGGTCACGTTCTCAAGCACGGGAGGGAGTAAAGATGAAGGAGTTCAAGCGCCTTACACCCTACCGGGAAGCCTTAGGGCTCGTGCTCGATGACATAGAGGAGATAGGAGAGGTGGAGGAAGTCGCCTTGGATGAGGCCCTCGGCAGGGTTTTGGCCGAGGACGTTGTCTCCCCCATAGACGTCCCGCCCTTCGACAGGGCCGCCGTCGACGGCTACGCCCTCCGCGCTGAGGACACCTTCCAGGCGAGGGAGTACAGGCCCGTGGAGCTGAAGGTTGTAGACGAGGTAGTGGCCGGCGGGGAGAGCGATGCCGTGGTCGAAGCGGGAACCGCTGTGAAGCTGACGACCGGGACGAAGATCCCCAAGGGGGCGAACGCGGTTCTGATGCAGGAGATGGCCGAGAGGGAGGGCGATGTGATAAGGGTTCTGAGGCCGGTCGCCCCGGGCCAGAACGTCGCCTTCGCCGGAGAGGACGTTAAGAAGGGCGAGCTAGTTCTGAGAAAGGGGCAGGTTCTCAGGCCTCAGGATTTGGCAATGCTCAAGGCGATGGGCTTCAAAAGCGTGAGGGTGAAGAGAAAGCCCAAGGTGGCGGTGATAATCACCGGGAGCGAGCTGATCGAGGAGTTCGACGAGGAGAGGCTGAGGTCGGGCAAGATACTGGAGAGCAACTCCGTTATGCTTAAAGGCCTCGTGAGTGAGTACTTCGGCGAACCGGTTCTCTACGGCGTCCTGCCCGATGAGGAAAAGCTCGTTGGAGAGGCGATCATGAAGGCAAGGGAGGAGAGCGATCTCGTCCTCGTCACGGGGGGCTCCGCCTTCGGGGACATAGACTTTGCCCACCGCTTTGTGAGGCTCCTCTTCCACGGGACGACCATAAAACCGGGAAGGCCGATAGGCTACGGCGAGAGAACCTTTGTCATGAGCGGCTACCCGGTTGCGGTCTTCGCCCAGTTTCACCTGTACGTCAAGCACGCCCTGGCCAAACTCGTCGGGGCCAGGGACTACGAGGTTCGCGTTAGGGGGAGGCTGACTGAGAGGGTTCCGAGCCAGCTTGGCAGGGCCGAGTTCGTCAAGGTCTGGTACGAGAACGGTAAAGTGAGGCCCATTCGGAAGAAGGGGAGCGGGATAATAAGCTCGCTCGTCGAGAGCAACGGCTTCATCCTGATCCCCGAGGACAGCGAGGGCTACCTTGAGGGCGAGGAGGTCGAGGTGGTGCTCTACTGAAGGAGTTTGTCCTCCCCCCCTGGCAGAACGAGCGGCCTTGAGAGATGCTTTCTCGCATCGGGCGGGACCTCGTATATCTTTTTCTTCAGCTCACGCGGCACCTCAACCGGGATCAGCTTCTTCGGCATTCTGAAGCCACAGCGCTTGCACTTGAGGTAGTCGCCCTTGCTCTTCATCGTGCCGCCGCACTTGGGACACTTCGGCTTCCTGTACTCAACCTTCGGGACGAGCTTCACCGGGTAGAACTTCTCAAGGTTGAGCGTTAAGATTCCCTCGTGCTCCTTAACGCCCCCCGCGGCCACGATCTCATCCCCCGGCAGGAGCTTTCTCACATAGTTGCGGAACTTCTTGGTCGGCTCGAATGCCGCAACGCGGATCCTCCCAGTCCCGTCCTCAAGCTCGAAGAAAACGTGCCTGCCAACCTCCCAGTATTCACCCGCGACCCTGCCCCTCACGACCGCGCTGTCGTAGGGCTTGAGCTCACCTATCCTCTTCGCTGTCAGGTGGTCGTCGGTGCTCTGGTTGGTCTTGTAGAGCTGATAAAACGCCACCGGCTCCTCGAACTCGACCATCTCAAATACCTGGAGAACCTTAGCCCTGTCGATCCCCCTTATTCCCGCCAGAACGGGGTCTTTCCCGTGAGGCGTTATAAGGACGGTTCCTTTATGACGGTCTACGTTGTCGTAGCTGAATGGATAGGCCCACTCATCGGCCCGGAAGACGCTCCTAAGGTTCACCCTCCTCGGCTTCCCCCAGTTCTCAGGCTCGCGGTAGGCGAGGAGCTCGTAGGTGAAGGCCCTGAGGGGATAAGCTATGGCCGCGAGGGAGCCTATGATACCGCGGCCGAGCTTGAACTTGAAGTACTCTGCTCCAGCTCTTCTCGCGGCCTCCTCTGCCTCCCCGATGGTCACGTGCTCCCTCAGGGCCCTGAGCGAGAAATCCCTCAGCTCATCGGGGATCTCGCCCTCAAGAAACACCACCCCCGGGTTTGTGTTCTCGTGCTCAAAATCCGCGAGCTGGTTAACGTAGAAGAGAACAGTGTCCTTGATAGCGAGAACGGCCTCCTCATCGGCCTCGAAGCTCATCGCCACGGCTCCGTTGCCGCGCGTCTTGTAGGGGATGTTGGGATTGAGGCGGATGAGCCTCGGCAGGCCCAGGGGCTCAGCTACCCCCGAGAGCTCGCGGTAGAGGAGTGCGCCGAGGTAGGTAGTGCACATGCCGTTGGGTGAATCGGTGTCGTCGATGCCGATGTGGATGATCATCGAAAAGAGGATTGGGAAGGGGTTTAAAAATCAACCGCCGAAGAGCCACAGCACCGCCTTCGGGAACCTCCTTCCCCAGTAGTACTCGCTGTGCCCGCCGTTTTTGTCAACGACCACCATGAGGTTCTTCCCCTCGGTGTAGCCCTTCCCCTTGAGGAGGGCGACCATCTCCGTGCAGGTCTTGTTCATCTCCTCCCCCTCTCTGAGCCCCCAGTCAATGTATATCTTCTCGGGGCCGGCTTTGGAGGAGTTTATGAAGCTGTAAATCTGCGGGTTGAACCAGAGCGCCGGGCTCATCGCCCCCACGTAGCGGAAGACCTCCGGGTACTTGAAGCCGGCGTAGAGGGCCATCAGGCCGCCGAGTGAAGACCCCATTATGCCCGTCTCGTTTGGCAGCGTGCGGTACTGGGAGTCTATGTAGGGCTTGAGGAGCTCGACTATGAACTTTAGGGTCTCGTTCCCCTCGCCCCCACGCCCGTACTTTCTGTTCACCCAGGGCGCGTACTCGTCCACCCTCTTATCGCCGCCGTTGTCTATCCCGACGACTATTATCGAGAAGCCGCTCTCGTTGTAGAGCCTCTGCAGTGACTCATCGACGCCCCACTCCCCGGCGAAGGACGTCGCCTGGTCAAAGAGGTTCTGCCCGTCGAACATGTAGAGGACCGGGTACCTCTTCTTGCTCTTCTTGTAGTCCGGTGGGAGGTACACCCAGATCCTCCTCGTCGAGTTGAGCTGGGGGATGTACATTCTGAACGTACGGACGTCGCCCGTTATCGTGTGCCCTCTGTTCTCAGCGCCCCCCCAGCCGTAGACCCTGAAGTAGTACGTCCCGCTCCTCCTGAAGATGAAGTGCCTGCTGGGGATGTCCCCACCGTTGGGCCCCTTCTCGACGGTTTCCCCGGAACCCGCAGTGAACTTGAAGTTTATGACCGTCCCGTAGGGAAAGGTCAGGTTTATCGCCCACCTTCCATCCGGGAGCCTCTTGAGCCTGTACCCCTCGTCCTTGGGGTTCCAGCCGTTGAAGTCCCCCTCTATGTAAACGGAGGAGTTGGGGGGAATGTAGGGGACGGAGACGATGAAAGTTACTGTGACGTTTCTCTCTCCCGTCTCTCCCGCGCTCCAGGAGGAGGACGTGAAGGTCTGGGCCCTGGATGAGCTGGTGGGGGTGGAGGAGGTTGGGGTGGTATGGCCGCTCCCTGTGCTGCCCGTTGGGCTCCAGCTCTGGCTGGAACTTGGAGTTTTGGCCCCGCCGTGGCCGCCGAGGCATCCGGAGATAAGGACGACGCCCGCGAGGAGGAGTGCAATCAGCGCCCTTTCCCTCATTCTCTCACCAAACCCGCTTTGACTTTCGGCCTTATAGCTTTAACCTGCCGGACCTCAAACGTTATATTGAAACCCCGAGAGAGTGGGGTGGTGGTAGCATGAGGGAGCTGACCCACGTTGACGAGAGGGGCGTCAAGATGGTTGAGGTGGGCCACAAGGGGGACGTCCCGAGGAGGGCCCTCGCGAAGGGCAGGATCTACCTCAGACCGGAAACCATAGAGCTCATAAAAGCTGGAAAGACGAAGAAGGGCAACGTAATAGCCGCCGCCCAGATAGCGGCGATCTTAGCGGTTAAGAAGACGCCCGAGCTGATACCCCTCTGCCATCCAATACCCCTCACAGGGGTTGACGTAACCTTCGAGTTCGGCGATGACTACATAGAGGCCGCCTGCGAAGTCCGCGCAACATACAAGACGGGGGTTGAGATGGAGGCCTTAACAGGCGTCAGCGTTGCCCTCCTGACCATATGGGACATGGTGAAGGCCGTTGAGAAGGACGAGCGCGGCCAGTACCCGGTTACGAGGATAGAAGACATAAGGGTCGTCGAGAAGGTTAAGGGCGCTGAGCTGAGCCAAAAGGGCTGAGGGCCAAACCTTTTTAGGTCGTCCCCCGAGCTCACTCTGATGTCCCTCAAGCTCAATCCGGAAGCGCGCTCGATCCTGCGGGCAGTCCAGGAGGAGATAAGGAGGAGACTTCTCCTCGGGGGTAGTGAGGCGTACCTCGAAAGGTTCAGGCCCACCTCGTCACCGGAGGAGATCCTCAGAAGGCAGGCCTATCTGAGGGAAGCCTTCAAGAGCCTCAACCCCGGGGTCAGGAAGCACATAGGCAGGGTAAGGCCCCTGACCTTCAGGAAGGAGTACCTCCACGACAGGATCCTGATAGTTGATCCCGGGGAAGTAGAGGCCGCTGAGAGGCTCGGGCTGTGCGATGTCTCCACCAACCCGGAGGACGGCTGGGACTACGAGCTCGTTCTCAGCACAGTTGGCTACGGCATTGAGGTCGAGCTAAAACCCGAGGCGATAGCGCCTGAACTCTACGTCCTGCCCCTCTGGGAGGGGAGGGAAACCCTCAAGGCACTCTCCGACATCGCCCGGATAACGGGCGGGGAGAGCGTCGCAGCCCAGATCCTCACCGAGGTCGAGAAGCTGAAGGAGCCAATGGAGAGGGCGCGGCTCATCGAGAACCTCGACGAACTCGTGGCCGAGAAAGAGAGCGAGCTCAACAGGATCATAGGCGAGAGGCTTGAAAGGTTCAGCCTGACGCTGACGGGCAAGGAGCTTTTGGTCTTCCTGAGCAGGCTAAGGGAGGGCAGCTACGAGGATCTGTTCTCCGGCTTTGATGAGATCAGGGACGAAATAGAAGCCCTCGTGAGCCAGAAGGAGGGGGAGCTCTCCCAAAGGCTCGGGGTTCCGGTTGAGGTTTTCCCGCGGGACGGCCTCTACCCTGTCAGGGCCCCTCCAGAAGAGGTCGAGAAGCTCAGGAGGGGCCTTGAGCGCGACCTGAAGGTGGAGCTTTACCTCAGGAGCAGGGAAATAGCAGCTGAGGTAAAACCCCTCCTCCCGGCGTTGAAGGAGGAAATGAGGAGGGTTTACGAGCTGGACTTCCTGAGTGCGGTCATGGACTTCACGTCCGGTTTTTCATTCCCCCTCCTCCACGACGGGGGAACTGCCTTCATCGGGGGGAGGCACCTCTTCATCGAAGACCCCCAGCCCGTGAGCTACGCGATCGGAAGGAGACCTAAGGGCTTTCACGCCCCCGGGGCCGAGCGTATAAGGGACGAGAACGTGGCGATCCTCACGGGTGCTAACAGCGGGGGAAAGACGAGCCTCCTCGAGCTGATGGCCCAGGTGATAATCCTGACCCACATGGGGCTCCCAGTTCCCGCGGAGAGGGCCTGGGTGGAGCCCGTGGAGGAGCTGTTCTTCTTCAGGAGAAAGAGGAGCTCCTACGGTGCCGGGGCCTTTGAGACTGCTTTGAAGTCCTTTGTAAGGGCCCTCCGTGGAAGCGGCAGAAAGGTTCTCCTCATAGACGAGTTCGAGGCCATAACCGAGCCAGGGGCGGCGGTGAAGATAATAGGGAAGCTGCTGGAGGTCGCGCACGGGAAGGGGTTTAGGGTTGTGATAGTGTCGCACCTCGGGGAGGACCTCAGGAGGGCGCTCCCCTTCGCGAGGGTTGATGGAATTGAGGCTAAGGGGCTGGACTGGGAGCTCAACCTCATAGTTGACAGGCAGCCGGTCTTCGGGCGGCTCGGGAGGAGCACGCCGGAGCTCATAGTGGAGAGGCTCGCGAAAAAGGCGCGGGGAGAGGAGAGCGAGATCTTCAGGAGGGTTTTGGATGGGTTCGATGGATCTGAGTAGCTACACCTTCACGTGCTTCCAGCGGCCCCGTTTGAAGATCCACCAGTACATCGCCGCGCTTATGAAGGTCTCGAAGGACATCGCCAGCCAGGCCGCTATGACACCAAGTCCTTCGAAACGGAAGCCGGGCAGTTTGATGGGGCCGAGGGAGAGGCCGGGGATCCCAAAGCCGAAGCCTAACAGGTACGAGGGGATTATCCTGAACAGGAGTTTGCTGACGGCCGTTACGTACATCGGGCTCTTAGTGTCCCCTGCACCCCTCAGAGCGCCGCTCAGGACGAAGACCCATCCGAGCGGAACCTCGCTGATGCCGACGATGATCAGGTATATGGAGGCCAGTCTGAGGACTTGGGTGTAGTGGGGATCGCTCCCGCTCAGGAACGGGATGACGAGGTAGCGCGGGAAGGCTATGAGCACGAAGGCCATCACCCCCATGAAGGCCGTCACCATCTTGAGCCCCTCCACGACAGTCCTCTCGGCCCCCTTTGGATTCTCCGCCCCGAGGTTCTGACCGACGAGAGCTGAAGTGGCGACGTTGAAGCCAAAGGCCGGCATGTAGGCGATGCTCTCAATCCTGAGGCCTATCTGGTGGGCGCTGAGGGCCACGGCCCCGAAGCGCGTCACTATGCTCATGTAGAGGAAGTTGTAAAAGCTGAAGAGGCCCCTCTCTATGAGGGTGGGGACGCCGATGCGGACTATCCTCCTCACGATGTCCCACTCAAACCGCCACTTGGGCTTGAAGCTGAGAACGAGCCCCCCGCTGAGGAGCAGGTAGGTGCCCGCGGCAAGGGAGAAGGTTATGCCTATCCCGGAGGCCCACGCTGCCCCCACTGGGCCGAGCCTCGGAAAGCCCAGCTGCCCGTAGATCAGGAGGTAGTCGAAAACCGCGTTGACAACGTTCATGCCTATGCCGAGCTTCATGGGCGTTTTGGTGTCACCGGCACCCCTCAGGGCCGAGAACATGGCGAAGCCCACGAACCTTATGGGATAGAACAGGAAGACCACCCTGAGGTAAGCGTAGGACAGCCGGAGGAGCTCCCCCCTCGCCCCCATCACCCTAAGGACGTCGTCCCCCAAGAACCAGCCGAAGAGGAAAACAGGGATGCCCAGGAGAAAGGCCAGGTAAAGGCTCTGTTCGAGGACGAGGTTTGCGCTTTCAACGTCCCTCGCGCCGACAAACCTCGCTACGAGGGCCAGCGTCCCCACGGAGACCGTCATCATAATGGGGAACATGAACCAGCTCACCTGGCCGCCGAGCCCAACAGCCGCTATGGCGAGGGAGCTGACGTGCCCGACCATGAGGGTGTCAACTAAGTTGAGGAGGGTCTGTGAGATGTTCCCGGTAATGGCCGGCCACGCGAGGGCCCAGAGTCTCTTCCTCAGGTCGCTCTCCATGGGGACCACTTTTAGATGGATGTCTAAACGGTTAAAGAAGAGCCGAGGTTATAAAAGTTATCCGCATGGGACAATAAAAAATAGGGGGATCACTCGCCCCGGATCCTCATGATCTTTATCCTGCCGAGGGTCTCCCAGTACTCGACGTTTATGCCCTCCGTGAGCTGGCCCTTGATCTCGTCCTCAACGCCACTCTCTATGGGGATGTCGAAGGTCTCGTAGGTCTCCATGTCCATCAGCTGGACAGTATCTGGGGTTATCGCGATTATCTGGCCCACCCTCTTGTCTATTATCGGAACCTCGACCTCGGCGCTCGTGGGCTTGACCATGCTCCTGACCTTTTTGTCGAAGACGCCCACCGCTTCGATCCTGGCCTTCGCCGAGCCGTGCTTCCCGGGCGATGAGACCGTTATGTTGACGATCCTGCAGGGCTCCCCGTCTATGATGACGTACCTCCCGGGTTTAAGCTTGCTGACCTGAACCTTTGTCTTGTCTCCCATCTCCGATACCTCCAGGTGTTTCTAAGGCTATTCAAACGGGCCCGTTTAAAAAATTTTTGAAAAGTCACCCCCTTCTCCCCGCGGCCCCCATGAGGTAGCGGTTGAAGAGGAGCGGTATGAAGACGAGGATCCCGATCACCACCCCGAGGCGGGCGTAGGAGCCTCCGGCCGCGAAAACATACCTCATGGCTCCAAAGCCCACTACGAGGAACAGAGCCCCGATCGATGCGGCGAGCTCTCTGTTCCACTCTTTGGGGAACCTAACGAGCGGGAACGCCTCGACTGCCGCAACCAGCGCCCCTACTGAGAGGGGAACCGCCAAGAGCATCACCCTCAGGCCGGGGTACGCCATGAGGCCGCCGAGGATGCCTATCACAAGGCTTATGAAGGAGACGCTGCCTCCCCTGCCCACCTGCATGACCTCGCCCGTTATCTGGGCCCCTATCTCGACGAGGACTATGACGGTGGTTATACCCGCGAGGAAGAGGGAGCTCATCAGCAGGGCGACTATGGCCGAGGCCCCAGGCAGCCTGCTCTCCTTGAGGATGCGGGGGATCTGGTAGAAGGTTTCAACGGCCTTTATGGGGTTCTCGTTCCCGTTTTTAGCGTAGACCTCGACCTTCTTGAAGTTCGTGAGGGTCTTGTTGACCTCCTTCAGCTGCTGCATTAGCTCCTGGGATTTCTCGATGGCCTGCTGGGCGGTGTAGTTGGGGTTCGTGAAGACCTTCCCGAGCTCCTCGTGTATCTGGTTGTACCTCACCTGGGCGTTCTCGTAGCTCTGGTAAGCGGCGCCGATTGAGTAGACCGTGCTCATTGCCGCCGAGAAGCTCAGTATTACCTGGAGGATTACCACCGCGACGAGCACCTTCCTGAAGTCTAAATCCTTGGGGGCAAAGGTGCCGAGAACGTAGTAAACGCCCGCCCCGAGGCCGAGGCCGAGAAGGGTCACGACGATCATGAAGACCGTGGATTCAAGGGTGAGGGGCTGTCCAGAGGAGAAGATGGCGTGCCTGTAGTGGGAGAGGTAGCTCAGGGCCCTCGGGCTCGTAACAAAGCTGTAGACCTTTGAGCGCATCAGCAGGGTGGCCGCGGGGGTGAAGAGAACCAGGAGAACCGAGAGGGCGCCTATGAAGGCGACGGTGCGCCCCTTGAGAACGACCAGAAGGGCCAGTATGAGGAGCACCTCAACGGCCACAACCGCCAAGAGCGCAGGGGTCGAGAGCGAGAACACTGGGACGAAGACGAGGCTGGTGTAGTAGAGGGTTACACCGCCGAGAACGAGAAGAAACATCAAAACAACGAGAGTAACTGCCGGAAAACGCGCCACCTTCACCATGAACTCGTGGATCAGATACCTCGTATCCCTCGTCGCCTCGAACTCCCTGAGCATCAGCAGGAGGGCAAGGAACATTGAAACCAGCACGATGGTCATGCCCTTGAGGCCGAAGACTATTAGGTACTTGGGCACGAGGAGGAAGTTCCAAACACCCAAAATGTAACCCGTTATCAAAAGGGCCATCAGGATTGAGATTTTCCTCATTTCCATCCCCTCCAGGGCTTTGATTAACTTATTGTGTAATTACAGACGTGCCAAAAATATAAAAACGTTGTGGCGGAGGACATCTTAAGTTAAACGAAACCGAAGTTTACCGCCGGAGCGTAAAAACAGGGGGTGAAAAAATGGACATTCTGGCGGTGACGGATATCCATGGGCGCGCCGAAAAGGTTAGGGAACTCGTCAGGGCGGGCCTCGCTGAGGACGCAGACCTCGTGCTCATAGCAGGAGACGTGACCAACTTCGGGGGAGGGGGCGAGGCTTTAAACGTCCTCAAACCCCTCCTGGAGGCCGGCAAGAGAATCTACGCCGTCTTCGGCAACTGCGACGGCAGGGACGTTCCCAGGGTGCTTGAGGGGCTTGGCGTTCTCGCCCACGACAGGAGGGTGCAGATTGGCGGGCTTGGAATAGTGGGCCTGGGCGGCTCGACTCGCACTCCCTTCAGAACCATCTGGGAGTTCGGCGAGGATGAGATCCGGAAGGTGCTCGCGAGAAACCACAGGCCCGGCGATCTCATCCTCTCCCACGTACCCCCCTACGGAACTAAGGCTGACATCACCCGCGGCGGCCTCCACGTCGGGAGCAGGGCCCTTAGGGAGTTCATCGAGGAACACCGCGTCCCCCTCGTTGTAACAGGTCACATCCACGAGGCGAGGGCTGTGGACAGGGTGGGGGAGACGGTAATCGTGAACCCGGGCCCGCTCTTCAGAGGCTACTACGCCTGGATAACCGTTAAAAATGAGGTAGAAGTCGAGCTGGGGCGGCTTTAAGCTATCTCTATTAGTGGGTCGCCGGTGTTTACGGTGTCGCCTTCCTTAACGTGGATTTTCTTCACTACACCATCCCTCGGCGAGGGGATCTCATTCTCCATCTTCATTGCCTCTAAAACAAGCAGTCCCTGACCGGTTTTAACGCTCTCACCCTCCTTGACAAGAACCCTCAAAACCTTCCCAGGCATTGGAGCGCTAACAAGACCCTCACTCACTGAAGCCGAAGGCCCCTCCACAGGAGCAGGCGAAGAAACCCCAACAGAGGAAGGAACTGAAGGTTTGCTGGGAACGGCTGGTTTTGCCTGAGCCGTTGCCGGTGCTGGGGTGGATGTGGTTATCACCTGTGACAGGTATCTGAGAGCGCTCAGGTCAACACCCTCGACGCCGACCTCGACCTCGATGCCGTTTATGTAGAGCTTGACCCTCTGGGCCCTCGGCGGTAGCTCGACCTTTCCGGTCTTCCTCCTCGCGAAGAACTCCCTCGCCACCTGCGGGAACAGGCAGTAGGTCAGGACATCCTCCTCGCTCTCGGCGCCGAAGTTTCTGGCCTCATCCCTGCATTTCTCAAGGGCCGGCTCAAGCAGTTCACCCGGCCTAACGGTTATGGGCTCTTCGTCGCCGAGGATGAGCTTCCTTATCTCGGGCTTTATCTCCGCCGGCGGCCTTCCGTAGAGGCCCTTCACGTAGTTCTTTACCTCCTCCGTTATGTTCTTGTACTTTCCGAAGAGGACGTTTAGAACCGCTTGGGTTCCGACTATCTGGCTCGTTGGGGTGACCAGCGGCGGCCAGCCGAAGTCTTCCCTCACGTGGGGTATCTCCTCAAGAACCTCCCCGAGCTTGTCTAAAGCTTTCATCTCCTTGAGCTGGCTTATCAGGTTGGAGTACATCCCGCCGGGAACCTGGTACTTGAGGACGTAGGGGTTTACCATGAGCGCCTCCTTGTGGAGCAGGCTGAAGTACTTTTCCTCAAGGAGAGTTTTGAGGTAGCGGGAAACCTTATGTATCGTCTCCCTGTCGAGGTGGCTTCCAACGGCCTCGGGCAATGCATCCCATATCGTCTGTACCCCCGGCTGGGCCGTCCCGAAGGCGAGGGGGCTTATTGCGGTGTCTATGAAGTCAGCTCCAGCTTCGACGGCCTTCATGTAAGTCGCGACAGCCATCCCCGTGGTCGAGTGGGTGTGCACGTTGACAGGAACGCCGTAGGCTTCCTTTATCTCGCTCACCAGCTCGTAGGCCTTCCATGGCGTCAGGAGGCCCGCCATGTCCTTTATGGTTATCACATCTACATCGAGCTTTAGCAGTTCCTCAACCTTCCCCATGTAGTATTCGAGGGTAAAGACCGGGCCGGTTGTGTAGGCTATTGCCCCCTGAACCTCAGCGCCGACTTCTTTTGCTTTTCTTATCGCAACCTCCATGTTCCTGACGTCGTTGAGGGCATCGAAAACCCTGAATATGTCAATCCCGTTCTTGTGGGCAAGCTCCACGAACTTTTCGACGACGTCATCGGGATAGTGCCTGTAGCCAACGAGGTTCTGACCACGCAGGAGCATCTGGAGCTTGGTCTTCCTTATGCGCTCCCTCAGCAGGCGGAGCCTCTCCCATGGGTTTTCGTTGAGGTAGCGGATGCAGACGTCGAAAGTTGCCCCGCCCCAGACCTCCATGGAGTAGAAGCCGATCCTGTCCATGTCCTCGGCTATCCTTAGCATGTCCTCAGTTTGAAGGCGGGTCGCTATGAGCGACTGGTGAGCGTCCCTAAAGGTCGTGTCTATAATCTCGACTCTCCCCATTTTTCTCACCCCCTTTAAAGGTCTGCAGAAGTTGTATATTTAAATTGCTGGACAGAAATGGGAAAGGTCAGAGGAGGCCCTCCGCCTTGGCTGCCTCCTCCGGGTCCTCGTTTCTGTGGATAACCTTCAGAAGGGCCTTTATGAAGGGCTCTGGGTTCTCGCGCTGGAAGATGTTCCTTCCGACGACCGCTCCTGCTCCCCCAGCCTCAACGACATCCCAGACGACCTTTAGAAAGTCAACGGGGTTGTCCTTCTTTGCCCCACCGCTGAGCAGGACTGGAACGCCAGCTGCCGCTTCAACGACCTTCGCAAAGGTTTCCCTTGAGCCCGTCCAGTAGGTCTTTATCATGTCGGCCCCGCTCTCAGCTGCGGCGCGAGCTCCGTACATAACGACGCGGTAGTCCTCCTTTTTGCCGTATTTTTCGTCTATGTAGGGTCCCCTTGGATAGGCGAACTGCACAACCGGGAAGCCGAGGTTGTGGGCGTAGCTCGCTATCTCCGCGAACTGGCGCATCATTATGTCCTCCTGCGGGGAGCCCCAGTAGACCGTCGCTGCTATCGCATCTGCGCCGAGCTTTACGGCATCTTCAACGTACGCCATCTGGCTCTGGAGGAGCTGCTCGTCCTTAGGGCGGAGGTTCGTCTTGCTCGTGAGCTTTATCATGAGCCCCCTGTCAGGCTTGACCTCGTCTCCGGCTATCCTCGCTATACCGGGGAGCATCATGACGCCGTCTATGCCAGCCCTAACGACCTTCCTCACGATTATCCTCGGGTTAACGTGCTCCCAGACCGGCTCGAAGTCAGTTGGGCCGTGCTCGAAGCCGTGATCCATCGCAAAAATAAGCGCCCTCCCGTCCCTGCGGAAGAACCTCCCGAGCCTTCTCCTGATGCCGACACTCGGATATGCATCCACTTTAATCACCGTGGGTGATATGTCCTTCGGGAATTTAAGGTTTTCCACCGTTAACGCTTTAAGGGCATCGCGGAAGTGGGGGTGGTGTTGACGGTGAGAAAGCTCCTCCCGGTTCTCATACTCCTCCTCATCTCCCCGCTCGTTCACGCCCAGCCAGAGTGGGACTGGAAGTACAGCGACACCTGTATGGTATTCTCGATGGCCGTTAACGACAGGGGCTATGTCGCCACGGGCTTCGGCTACGACGTGATACTCATCTCACCGACGGGCAAGCGCGTCTACAAGGTCCCGAGCAGGGACTTCGCCTACTCCATCGCCATAAGCGAGAACAATTACGTGCTCGCCGGGACGCGGGGGTTCTACGTTCAGCTCTTCGACCCCCACGGGAAGCTCGCCTTCGAGTACAAAACCGGAAATCAGGTGTGGGCGGTTGCCATAAGCCCCGACGCGGAAGAATTCGTCGCTGGAAGCAACGACGGCTGGCTCTACTTCTTCAGGGGGAAAAAGCTCGTCTGGAAGGCCGACACGGGGGCCCCGATATGGGGGGTCTACCTCGGGAGGGAGGTCTACGCGGGCAACGACGCCGGTTTAGTCGTCGCTTACTCCCTGAACGGAACCCGGCTCTGGGAGAAAAACCTGGGCGGAAGGGTGTGGCGCCTTAAGTCCGATGGGGAGCATATAGCGGCCCTCGTCCTCCACACGGGGGAGGGGGTAACGAGCGACGTCTACCTGCTCGACGGAAACGGGACCGTGCTCTGGAGCAGGCACTTCGACGACTACGTCAGGGACGTCTCGATACACGATGGTAGAGTCGCAGTCTCCGGAGACATAGGCTCGATAGACCTTTTCTCCCTGAACGGCACGCAGATCTACCAGTTCCCTGCCTTCAGCCCCTTCTGGGATGTCGCGACGAGAAGGGGCTACGTGCTGGCAGGTGGAGGGGGGAAGGACGCCGTCCTCCTGTCCCCTAACGGGACCCCTGTCTGGTACTTCCAGGACAACAGGAGCGTAAGCGTGGTAGCTATGAGCCCCAGCGGGAGGTACCTCGCCGTGGCCGACAGGACGTTCCAGACCGTAAACTGCCAGGGCACCGTCTACTTCCAGACCCTCTTCAAGGGCCCGGGCGCCGCTTCAAGCAAGGTGACCAACACGACAGAGACCTCCCAGTCTTCCAGCTCTTCCCTTTCCCCTGGACAGACCACTTCCTCCCCCACCAAAACGCCAACGCCCCATAATTCATCCGGATCCGGAAAGGGGTTGAGAGATCGCGCGGCCGAAATAGGCCTCGGGCTCGCCGCACTGATACTGATCGTACTGCTCTGGAGGGAGATCAGGGAATGAACGCCATAGTGGCAAGAGAGCTCGTCAAGGTCTACGACGGGCTGAGGGCGGTTGACGGGGTGAGCTTTGAGGTTAAACGGGGGGAGATATTCGCCCTCCTCGGGCCCAACGGCGCCGGGAAGACTACCACAGTTAGAATGCTGACCGGCTTAACCGGACTCGACGGCGGGGAGGCCTACGTGAACGGCCACTCCGTCGTGCTGGAGAAGCTCAAGGTGAAGGCGAGCATAGGGGTCGTCCCCGAGAACTCCAACCTCTACGACGAGCTGACTGTGGAGGAGAACCTCCGCTTTACCGCGAGGCTCTACAACGCCCCAATCGAGAGGGTTGGGGAGCTCGTAGAGGAGTTCCGCCTTCCAGCGAACCGGAAGTTCGGACAGCTCAGCGCCGGTCTGAAGAGGAGGGTCGTCATAGCGGCCGCCCTCGTCCACGACCCGCCGGTGCTCTTCTTGGACGAGCCCACAAAGGCCCTCGACGTTCGCTCTGCCAAGGCGGTAAGGGAGATGATAGGGATCCTCAACAAAAGGGGGAAGACCGTCTTCCTGACCACCCACACGATGAGCGAGGCGGAGAAGCTGCCCCACAGGATAGCGATAATGAACAGGGGAAAGATAGTCGCCGTTGGAAAGAGGAACGAGCTCAAGAGGCTCATCGGAGGAAAGGTGAAGGTGAGGCTGAGCGTTGATCCCATAAGCTCCCACCTCCTGAGGGAGCTCTCGGCCTACGACCCGAGCTTCGACGGGGAAGGCCTCCTCCTGCACGTTGACGACGTGAGTGATTTCATCGGGCTCCTCTGCTCCCTTAAGGAGAGGCTCGGCTTTCGTGTTAACCACATCTCAACGGAGCTTCCGAGCGTCGAGGACGTCTTCATAGAACTAACATCAGGGGAAGAGGAGAGACCCTGCGCCTGCGGGGGGTGCCCGCTTTGAAGATACCGGCGATAATGTACAAGGAGTTCAAGGAGTACCTCCTAAAACCCGGCTCGATAAGCTGGGGCGTGGTGTTTCCCCTCGTCTTCACCTTCGCCTTCATAGTCCGCTTTGGGGACATCGACCACCTCGCCCCGGGCCTCATCTCCATCTCGGTGCTCTTCGCGACGACTTCCTTTGTCTCCTCGTCCATAATCTTCGAGAGGCGTCTGAGAACCTTTGAGAGGCTCCTCCTCGCCCCCCTCAGGGAGTACGAGATAATCATCGCAAAGGCCCTCGTCGGGACGGTCTTCGGCTTTTTCGTCGGGGTAATAACCCTCCTCTCCCTGATCGAGTTCATGGTGTACCCGATCGAGAGCGTCCCCCTAACGCTGACCCTGATCACATTTGGGAGCTTTGCCTTCTCGCTCTTCGGCATATGGCTCGGCCTCTACGTGAGGAACCCCATAAACGTGATGACTTGGCTCAACATCCTGAGGCTCCCGATGATGTTCACGAGCGGCGCCATTGAGTCCCTCACGCTCTTCCCCGCGTGGTTCCTCGCGATCGGCCTCCTCACCCCCCTCACCTACCTCGTCGAGGGGCTCCGGGTCTCCATCCTGAACTACTACGAGCTCTTTCCACTCGGAGACTCCCTCCTCGGCCTCACGGTCTTCAGCCTCCTGATGCTCCTGCTGTCGATTAAAGCCCTGAAAAAGCTCTACTGAGGGAGTGGTATGATAGGCTCGAAGGTTATCCGGCTCGACGAAATTGACTCGACCAACGAATACGCGAAGGGGATAGCATCGAAGGTTCCGGAAGGCACTGTGGTAGTAGCTAAAACCCAGCGGGCAGGGAGGGGGAGGAAGGGGAGGAGATGGGCCTCCCCAGAGGGCGGCCTCTGGATGAGCGTTGTCCTGAAACCGGGGAAACCAGACCCGAGGCTCGTTTTCGTGGGGGCGCTTGCGGTGGTCGACGTTCTCGGGGAGCTCGGGATTGAAGCCTGGGTGAAGTGGCCAAACGACGTCTGGGTGGGCAGGAGGAAGATAGCCGGGATCCTGACCGAGGCTAAGGGAGAGGAGTTCGTGGTCATGGGGATAGGGCTGAACGTGAACAACCCCCTTCCCGAGGAATTAGAGGGAAAGGCCACCTCGATCAAAGCCCTAACCGGTAGGGAGATCCCCTTGGGGGACGTTGTGGAGAGCCTCCTCCGGCGCCTCGACTGGTGGTACGCGGTTTTTCTGAAGGATCCGGGGAAGGTGGTGGGGGAGGTCAGGGAGAGGATGCCGATCCTCGGAAAGGCCGTCGAGGTTGTTACGGGAGAAGAACGCCTCTCGGGTGAGGCCGCTGACCTCCTCCCGGACGGCTCGCTCCTCCTGAAAACGAAGGGCGGCGTGAGGAGGGTGCTGCAAGGAGACGTCTCCCTCAGGCTCGGCCCCGCTAACGAATTAAAGAATTAAACAATTAAGTAATTGCTCAATTATTCGGAAACCTCAGCCGCGGTGAGCTAAAGCCGGAGCTCGGCGTTGAGGACGACCCAGAGGACGTAGAGCAGAAAAGCCGTGGCCGTGTAGTCCACCGCTGCTCCCAGCAGAGTCCTCCCCCGGGCCTTCAGCTTGCCGGCCAACAGCTCAGTTCCGGCGTAGGAGTGGAGCAGAAACAGGGCTAGAATGCTTAGCCTCGTCGCCCTCCCGAGGTGGATTAACTGGGCCCGGGAAAAGTTCATTATTATTGAGGCTTGCCTTGCGGTCTCGCTCGTTAGGGCGTAGCCGCTCACGAAGTAGAGGGCAGCGAAAAGGAGGAGTGGGAGGGAAGTCCACTCCACGATTTTGAGGGCCGTTTTTGACTTCAAGGGTTCACCTCCATGGGTTCGCCTCGTTCTCGATGTAGGCATCGTCTGGGTAGCCAACGCTCTCCCACCTGCCCTTGAAGTCGTAGTCAACGAGCTCTATCTTTGTCAGGTGCTTTATCCACTTGTAGCCCCACCTGCCCGGGACGACGAGCCTCGGCTCTATGGGTTTCCCGTTGAACTCGTAGGCGACTATTATGTCCCCGTCCGCAAGGACGTCCTCAACCTTCAGATCGGTTGTGTAGCCGTCGCTCGCGTAGAGGGCAACCTTTACAGCGTTTTTCTTTACGCCTGCCCGCTGGAGGAGGTACTTGAGCGACACGCCAGTCCACGTCCCGTTGCTGAGGGCCCTGTTGGGCGCGTCAACGCAGTAGAGAACCGCATGAACCTTCCGAGAGGGCATCTCCCTGAGCTCGCTCAGCGTGATGTTATAGGGCCTCTCCACGAGGCCTGTAATAGTGATCACCGGCCCGCCGGTGGTTTTTTCGTTAGTGTTCTCCTCCGGTGTTGCAGTGTTTTTTTCGGAGCTCCCTTTTCCACCGCTCCAGCCCCAGTATGTGCCAAGGGCCAAGAGGAGGATAAAGAGAAGCACGAAAGCCAGTTTCTTCATGGTATCACATCCTCGATATCGAGTACAGCAGGCCAACCCCGAGCAGACCGCTGAGCGAGAGCAGGAGCAGAGGCCCGGCCACGGCCTTTCCGTAGCCCATCTCCGCCCAGTGGATGTAGAAGGCTATCGCCAGGACGCTCTGGGCCACGAAGACGAGGGCTATTCCAAAGAGCCTCTTTCCCAGCCGGGTGTCCTTCATCCCGAGGTAGTTCCTGAGGAGGAGCAGGGCCAGGGCAAGCTCGATGAGGACGATGAGTATGTTCACCTGCCAGTAGAGTCCTATCATTCTCCCTTCACCCCTATGAGTTCTTCAATTTCACCCCAGTTCTCCTCGACCTCGCGCGATGGGACGTATATGGCCCCGTAGTCGTT
>WAKU01000001.1 GCA_015523195.1 Thermococcus sp. | reverse complement strand
GGTGTATATCTCGTACTCAAGCTCCCCCGTTTCAAAATCGCGAACCTCTATGACCGGCCTCGCGAGATCCTCCTCCCTCATCCCGCTCGGAACCTTGACGAGGTACTCTAAGGTTAAGACCTTGCTCACCTTCCCCCCCTTGATGAATATCACCGTGTCGACGACCTGGGGTATCATGCCGAGCTCGACCCTCCCGATCAGCCTCTGAACCGCGTCTATCGGCTTGGTTGCGTGGACAACCCCAATCATGCCAACCCCCGCCAGTCTCAAATCGGAGTATATCTTGAAATCGTTCGTTTTCCTCATCTCGTCGAATATCGTGTAGTCGGGCCTGACCAGGAGGAGCAGATCCCCTGTCAGCTCCATCTTTCCGTTCAAGGCCGTGTACTGGGTTATCTCCTCACTCACCTGCAGGTCGCGCGGCTTCTCCATCGTCTTCACTATCTTGCCCATGCCCGCGTACCACTCGGCTAAAGCCTGGGCGAAGGTGGAGTTGTGCACAATGACAGGAGCGAAGCCAGCCATAAAGTTGTGATTGGGTACTGTTATATCGTAAACCTCAAAGTCCCCTTCGATGACCTCTACTGACTCAACCCTGTCCCACAGGATGTTGGGGTCGAGCATGACCCTTAGATGAGCTAAGTGCTCCTCGATGAGCTCGGCCCTGCGATAGTACTCGGTAGCTACGTCTTCAATGACCTTAGCCAGACGCTCGACGCTGAGTTCCGCCCCCTTTAGGAAAAGGCTGATCATGAACTGGGAAACCGCATTTTGGGAGTTCGGGCTGAGCAGGGTGAGAGCAACACTCAGGAGCTTCCTTACTTCGGTCGTTAGCTCATTCCATATCCTGACCTCTTCAACCAAAAGACCCGTTTCGGATGAAAAAGCGGAGAGCAGCTTGGCTATCGTTGATGGCATTGGCGTTCTTTCCCCTTTGAGCCACTTTGGAGGTGCGCTCGAATCCATACGGTGGCGACGATAGAAGTCGTTGGAGACCCTCTGGTTGACGAACTTCACGAGCTCCCGCCAGCGGGATAGCTGTTTGGCATAGTCCATAAGCTTCTTTATGGATCCCTCAAACGATGCGTACCCCTGGTAAAGAGTTAGGAAGTCTTCGTACACTTTCGATAGCCTTCTCCGGGAATAGCTGTTCTTGTTCGCATCCTTGATTCTCCTGCCGGTCAGGATTCCCAGGGCCTTAACGAGCTCTCCAGCTGGGATAGCGTCGAGGTTCGGGGTTGATGCTTTCTCGGGGTGCTCGTTAAAGCCTTCGACCTTGAACTTAGGCCTTACATCCTCGTAGAACCGCCTGATTGACTCCGAATCATTGATGAGGACGCGGTAATAGGGCCTTCCCCTTATCTTCTTTTCCCTGACGATGGAAGGTATCCCGAGCCTGAGGAGGAGGTACTGCAGGCCGAGGGCGAAATCCCCGCTGGCAGTGACCATTTCGAGCCCTTTTCCTATGTAGCCGTTCCCCTCGAACACTCCCCGGAGAAACGCCGCTATTCTTCTCTCGTCGGCCCTCATCACTATTTCCGGAACCCTTATCGAGTGCGCCTTTCTTTTTTCGGGGTATCCGAGTGTCCTCAGAAGCTTTTCTATCGTCTTAGAGTTCCTGACCCTGAGCCTTCCGGGTGCCGCGAAGTAGAACTCATCCTCAGAAACTCTGAATACTCTGGATACGAGGTCTTTGAAGTGCCTCACGAGTCCTTCATCGGAGTTGTTGAACTCGAAGTTGCTTCCCGGGCCATCGGCCCACATCAGCCCCAAGAACTCAAAGAAGTCCTCGTTTGCCTCAATGTAAGGCGGTATCTCCCTTGAAGCCCTGTGGTTCTTTCCCATGTAGAAGACCGACCTCACTTCCCCGGGCTTAGCCTCGTCCAAAGGAACCTTTCTTCCGTCCCTCGTCTTGGCAAAGAAGCCCTCACTAACGAGCTCTCCAATCCACAGCTTGTCCGGGAGGGTGCCCCTCACGGCTATTCTCCTGGGCACTGCTATAACCGAGCCCTCTTCAAGCTTGCCTGCGTCACTCCAGACAACAAAGCCGCCCTTTATGGTCAGGGTTGGGTGGTTTGGACTGAGGGGTATCTCCCTCCCCGTGGAGGTTCTAATCCTCACCATGAACTTTTCAGACCTCTTGTAGACCCTGAGAACGGGCTGGGCCTCAAGTCTCTCGTGTGCAAGGGTTACTACCTTCATACCCGGCTTTACATCGCTAATCTGGACGAACGAACCGTCTTCGAGCAGTACTGGCGTTTCGGGGGGTAAGCACTTGCCCTCACCCGGCGCGCCAGCGATCAAAATGCCCTCCGCCTTGCTCTTGAGCCTCTCCAAAAGCTTCTCGCTCAGCTTGTAATCGTCTATGCCCAGCTTCACTACGGGTCTCACCGCTGTTATCTCCACCCCGTCGGCGAAGGGGGGACGGGCTATGACTATGCGGTAGTTCCTGAGCTGAACGACGGTTGCCCCGGGTTCGTCCATCTCTATGAAGCTCTCAGGGTCCCGCTTTGCCCTCTCCACTATATCGTCCGCTATCTCCTCGATCTCCTCGCTCCCGAGGGCTTCTTTCCCTATTTTGACGAGCTTCCACTCCCCAGGTCTGCCCCTCTTGGCGAGTGGCACCACCCCGGCCTTCAGGTGAACGCTCATAGTCTCCTCATCAAAGAAGTCCTCAAGGCGGTGTCTTATCTCCTTCCTCGCGGTCAGGTATATGACGCTTATACCCTTGGCCGCGGCGATATCGCGCTGAACCTGATCCCCTGTGATGAGGGTTGCGTTGAGCTCCCTCGCGGTCTCGCGCACCATGTTGTCAATCTCGCCGGCCGTCGCCCGCCTTATTTGCCAGAGCTCCGGCCTCTCGCCGTAAAACTCTAAGAGGATATCACCCCGATCCGCCATGGAGCGGAGCTTCTTCAATTCCTCAAGACCTGTGTGGCCTATTGCCTTCCCCTCGTTGGCTTGATGTTCTATCTCGGCCACGACGGCCTCCGGAACGACCACCTTCACCCTCTCGCTCATCGTTGAGAGGAACTGGGTCAGGCGGCCGTCAACTATCACACTCGTATCGGGGACGAAAACCTTCATCTCTCCCACCAAGTTGAGCCTTGGCTAAAGGTTCATAAAGGTTTAGGAAAAATAGGATGGGGTGGAATGATGGGCCGGCTCATCTCGATAGCCTCCGGGAAGGGTGGAACCGGGAAGACAACGACAACCGCCAACCTCTCGATAGCCCTCGGAAAGATGGGCAAGAAGGTCCTCGCGGTGGACGCCGACCTGACTATGGCGAACCTCAGCCTCGTCATGGGCATAGACGACGCCGAGACGACCATACACGACGTGCTCGCGGGCGATGCGGACATTGAGGGCTCCATCTACCACACCAGCTATGAAAACGTTGATCTAATCCCGGCTGCCATAGACTGGGAGCACGTCCGGAAGGCTGATCCGAGGAAGCTCCCGGGCACGATAAAGCCTCTGAGGGGAGATTACGACTTCGTTATCATCGACTGCCCCGCAGGGCTCCAGATGGACGCTATGAACGCGATGCTCAGCGGCGACGAGGTGATCCTGATAACCAACCCCGAGATATCCTGCATAACCGACACCATGAAGGTTGGTATAGTCCTCAAAAAGGCAGGACTTGCCGTCCTCGGCTTTGTTCTCAATCGCTACGGCAGGACTGACAACGACATACCCCCCGATGCCGCGGAAGATGTGATGGAGCTCCCCCTTCTCGTGGTGGTTCCTGAGGATCCGAAGGTCAGGGAGGCCACGCTTGAGGGCGTCCCGGTGGTTGAATATGACCCCGACTCAGAGGGCGCCAAGGCCTTTATGAAACTCGCCGAGGAGGTACTCAAGATAGCGGGGCTCAAGGCGCGGGTCATGTATTGAACTGCCTGAGGCAGAACTCCCGATTTCTCCCGGGTCGCTTTAGTTCCGATGCCGCGGGGCGATTTTCAGGCGAGGGCACAAAGCATATATCCTCCCGGGCCAACTTTCAATGAGCATCTTAAAGCTCAGAGGGTGATGGGTAATGGGCAAACACTACCTTCCAAACCTCCCCCAGATGGAGGAGATGCTCCGGGAAATCGGCTTTTCTTCAATCGATGACCTGTTCTCCGATGTCCCGGAGGGAATGGTCAAGGAGTTCGATCTGCCGGAGGGTAAGAGCGAGTACGAGGTCTTCACCGAGATGAACGAGATCCTGAGCAGAAACAAGACAGTCCTTGATATGCCGAGCTTTCTCGGGGCTGGAGCGTACTTCCACTACGTTCCGGCTCACGTTAAGTACCTCATCGAGAGGAGCGAGTTCCTCACCGCTTACACTCCATACCAGCCAGAGATAAGTCAGGGCATGCTTCAGGCCCTCTTCGAATACCAGAGCATGATGGCCGAGCTCTACGGTTTGCCGGTTGTCAACTCCTCGATGTACGACTGGGGAAGCGCCATAGCGGAAGCGGCTTTAATGACGGTCAGGCTCCACAAGGGAAAGAGGAAGCGCTTCGTTGTTCCAAAGGCCCTCAGTCCTGAAAGGAAGGCTGTCATAAGGACGTACACCCGGGGGCCTGGCCTTGAGGTGGTCGAAGTTCCCTGGGACGAGAAGGGTCGGCTTGACCTTGAAGCTCTCAAGAACGTGGTTGAAGACGCGGCCGGTGTCTACGTTGAGATGAGCAACTTCTTCGGCCTGGTCGAGGAGAACGTGAGGGAGATTGGGGAGATAGCGCACGATGCGGGGGCTTACTTCGTGGTCGGTGCAGACCCGACGATGCTCGGGATTTTTGAGGCGCCCGGCGAGCTCGGAGCAGACATAGCGGTTGGGGAGGCCTCTTTCCTTGGGAGTCCGATGAACTTCGGCGGGCCCAGGGCCGGGGTCTTCGCCGTCAGGAACGACAGAAAGCTGGTAAGGCAGATGCCTGGCAGGATAATCGGCATGACGAAAGACGCCGACGGAAGGAGGGCCTTTGTGATGACCCTGCAAACGAGGGAGCAGCACATCAGGCGGGCAAAGGCGACATCGAACATCTGCTCGAACGAGGCTTTGGTCGCGGTCGCTTCTGCTATACACCTGGCCAGCCTCGGGCCGAAGGGGCTGAGGGAGCTTGGGGAGGTCATACTCAAGAACACCACCTATCTGAGGAAGCGCCTTTCTGAGGTTGCAGAGGTTCCCTTTGATGGGCTCTACTTCAAGGACGTGCCGGTTCGCTTCGACGTCCCCTACGACGTCATCCACGAGAGGCTCCTTGAGAGGAGAGTACACGGCGGCTACTACATCGGAGGGCACTTCCCGGAGCTCGGGGAGACGGCGCTCTTCGCGGCAACCGAAACAACGAGAAGGGAGTGGGTTGAGGGCCTTGTCAAGGCGCTCGGAGAGATAATAGGCGAGGCAGGTGTGTGAGGTGGTGGAGATGTTCATGCAGGCAAAATGGGACGAACCCCTTATCTTCGAGCTCTCCCGTCCGGGAAGGGTCGGCTATACACTTCCGAAGCCGATTGAAGACGTAGAAGTCGAGATCCCCGAGAAGCTGAGGAGAAAGAGCAAGCTCGACCTTCCCGAGCTGAGCGAGCCCGAGATAGTCAAGCACTATACAAGGCTGAGCGAGATGAACTACGGCGTTGACTCCGGGATTTATCCCCTCGGGTCATGCACCATGAAGTACAACCCCAAGATAAACGAGGAGATAGCGTCTCATCCAGGTGTGGCCTACATCCATCCGTATCAGGACGAGAGGACAGTCCAGGGAGCGCTAAAGATAATGTGGGAGCTGGAGGGTTGGCTGAGGGAGATAACAGGTATGGACCGCTTCACCCTCCAGCCTTCCGCCGGGGCCCACGGTGAGTTCACCGGTGTGAGCATAATAAGGGCCTACCACCTCGACCGCGGCGACACTCAGAGGACGGAGATGATCGTTCCTGATTCAGCCCACGGGACGAATCCTGCTTCCTCGGCGATGGCGGGCTTCAGGGTCGTTGAGATACCTTCGAACGAGAACGGGACCGTCGATTTAGAGGCCCTTGAGAACGCCGTGAGCGAGAGGACCGCCGGGCTGATGCTCACCAACCCCAACACCCTCGGCATCTTCGAGGACGAGATACTCGAGATAGCGGAGATAGTCCACAAAGCTGGAGGCCTGCTCTACTACGACGGCGCAAACCTAAACGCCCTCCTCGGGAAGGCGAGACCGGGGGACATGGGCTTCGACGTCGTCCACCTCAACCTTCACAAGACCTTCTCAACCCCTCACGGCGGGGGCGGCCCGGGGAGCGGGCCCGTCGGCGTCAAGGACTTCCTGAAGGATTACCTCCCAGTCCCGCTGGTGGGCTATGACGAGGAGAACGACCGCTATTACTTAGACTACGACGTGCCAAAGAGCATCGGCAAGGTGAAGGAGTTCTACGGCAACTTCGCCGTCCTCGTCAAGGCCCTCACCTACCTCAAGACCCTCGGGAGGGAAGGGCTAAGGAACACGAGCGAGGTGGCGGTGCTAAACGCCAACTACATAACGAGGAAGCTGAAAGGAACCAGAGGTTACGAGCTGCCGGGTAAGGAGCTGAGGAAGCACGAGACCGTCTTCTCGGCCGAGCCCATGAAGAAGGAAACCGGCGTCAAGGCCCTTGATGTGGCGAAGAGGCTCCTCGACTTCGGAATGCATGCGCCAACGATTTACTTCCCGCTGATAGTGCACGAGGCCCTGATGATAGAGCCGACCGAGTCGGCGAGCAAAGAGGAGCTCGACGCCTACGTAGATGCGTTAAAGAGGATAAGCGAGGAGGCCTACAGCGATCCGGAGCTGGTTAAGGGCGCACCCCACAGCACCGCCGTCAGAAGGGTGGACGACGTCTTAGCGGTCAAGAGGCCAGTAATCAGCTGGCGGATGTACCGCGAGCTGAAGGAGAGGGGCGAGATCGACATCTGATCCCCTTTCCTTTTGGGTCCGCCAGTGCCAGTCTCGTCATCCATCAGACCGGTAAACGCTCTTCATCCCCTTCGCCGTTTCGGAGGTTGGTTTTTAAAAGGTTCCCCCTATCCATGAGGGGCCGATGACGAGCGTTAGCCACGCTGAGCGGTGAGGAGAAGAGGGTTAGCCGAGGCCCAAAGCGCTGGAGATCAGTAGAGCTTCCCTCCCTCCTCCCTGAGCTTTTCGCGCTCCCTTTCAAGCTTCTTCTTGTCCTCGAAGACCTTGGCCCTGTAGTGGTAGCCCACCCTGCTCGCTATCGTTGTGAGGGTGTTCATGAACCTGCCGGAGTAGGCGGCTATTACGCTGGCGATCACAAGGATGAGCAGGAACGTGAGCGCCTCGCCGGTTGTGAAGTGCCCCACCTTTACGAGGTTGTAGCCTAAGAGCGCGAAGATGCCGACTATCGAGCCGGCCCCCAAAACTATCAGGAGAACCGTGTAGCCGTACCTCTCCATAAAGAGGTCGAAGTCCATCCTATCACCGGACTATACTTCACCGTGGAATATTTATGTTTTTTGGGAATAACGACTGCCTTCTCATTTACTCTGAATTCCAGAGTTTCACGGGGCTTTATATCCTTCGGGCGCGTAGTTATAGTGGTGAAGTTGATGAGGGCCATTGAAGTTAGGGGCCTGAGGAAGGGCTACGGTGACTTCATTGCGCTCAACGGAATAGACCTCGACGTCGATGAGGGTGAGGTGTTTGCACTCCTCGGGCCCAACGGTGCCGGAAAAACAACGCTCATAAGGATCCTCGCAGAGGGGCTCTCCTATGACTCGGGCGAGATAAGGGTCTTTGGTGAACCCCTCTCAAAGAAGACCGCCCGTCTCATCGGCTACGCCCCCCAGGAGAGTTTAGCCTACGACGACCTGACCGTCAGGGAAAATCTTGAGTTCTACGCCAACCTCTACGACGTCCCTGGAAAGAGGGTGGACGAGCTCATCGAGAGGTTTAAACTCCCGGCCAAGAAGAAGGCTAAGGAGCTGAGCGGCGGCTTCAAAAAGAGGCTGAACCTCGCGGTTGCCCTCCTCTACGACCCGAAAATACTGGTTCTCGACGAGCCTTCAACCGGCTTAGATGTGCCCTCTAAAAGGGAGCTGTGGGAGCTTATAAAGGAGTTTAGAGAGGAGGGAAAAACTGTTCTGCTGGCAACCCACTACATGGAGGAGGCCGAAGCTTTGGCCGACAGGGTGGCGATAATGAACGAGGGGAAGGTGATAGCGGTCGGAACCCCCGAGGAGCTCAAAGGGCTCGCTGGCAACGAGAGCGTTATCCACGTCGAGGGGATTCTCAGGGGAACCGAGGCAATCCTCAGGGAGTTCAGGGCGATAGAGAGGGAAAACGTTCTCAGGGTCTCCGTTGAGGATGCAAGAAAGGCACTGCCTAAAGTAGTCGAGGCCCTCGTGGAGGGCGGGAGCGAGATCAGGAGTATTCGGATTGAGGAGCCGACCCTTGAGGACGTGTTCCTCAAGCTGACCGGGAGGGGGTTGGAATGAAGGCGAGGGCCGTTAAGGGCATAGTCGTGAAGGACCTCAGGGAGACGAGAAGGGACAGAATGGCCGTGTTCTGGATATTCGTCTTCCCGCTCATGTGGGTAACCCTGCTCGGGGCCATATGGGGCGGTTCGAGTCCCCCGGTGGTTGTTCACGTTGGGGCAGTTTACTTCAACGAGAGCGCTCCCTTCACCGCGTCAACGCTGATCGGCATAATGGAGAACGTGAGCGTTGACGGCCAGAAGGTATTCCGCATAACCCGGTATCCAGACGAGAGCGCCGGACTGGAGGCGGTAAAGGCAGGCAGGATTGACGTTCTGTTGGTTTTCCCAAGGGGATTCGGCAAGAACGTGAGCAGTGGTTTACAGGGAAAGGTCTACGCCTACTTCGACAGGAGCGACCCCCAGAAGTACCAGATAGCGAGCGGTGTCGTTAAGGGCTTCTTCTCGGAGTTCGAGAGGGAGATGGCCTACAGAAAGCTCAACATCACCCTCGGGTACGTTGAAGCCTACTTTCCCAAGAATCTCTCCGCAAACTTCTCGCCTTCCATGGTAAGGGCCTACCTTGTGGGGATGATGGACCCAATAGACCTCAAGGAGGAGGCCGTTACGGGTGAGAGGCCCTCACCGATAAAGTTCTACGTGACGAGCTTCATAGGCATCCAGTTTCTATTCGCCACGATGCTGACGGTTTCGAACCTGCTCTTCGAGGAGATCGAGAAGGGAACGCTGAGGAGGATCGCCGCCTCACCTGCCACCGCCTGGGACTTTCTTGTGGGCAAGATGCTCTCGACCTTCATTGTGATAACGGCGAGCATACTGATAGGGGTAGTCTACTCCAAGGCAGTGTTCAAGGAGACGGTCTTCCCCGGCCCCACGGGATGGCTCATAATAGCTCTTTCAGCGGTCTTCTCGATGAGCCTTGGGTTGGCGATAGCGATGGGAACGAGGAGCATGAAGGCAACGAACGCCCTCGTGAACCTGATCTCGATGCCCCTGCTCTTCTTAGCTGCCATAGTCATTCCCGAAAGCATACTGCCCAGGTGGGCGAGGCCGATAGCAGACTACTTCCCGCTCGGCACGGCGCTCAAGGATCTCCGGCTCCTGGAGATCTACCACAGACCTCCGAGTGAGGTCTTCCCGGATGTCGCGTGGATTGCAATAAACTCCCTGTTGATGCTCCTGATAGCGGTGCTCCTGTACAACTGGGCAATTAAGAGGCTCCAGTGACCTTTTTGCACCTCAACAAAAGGAAAAGGACTTAGGAACTTCCAAAAGGGGGTGGGGGCTCAAGTGCCCCTTCAGAGGTATTTCCTGAAGAACTCGCCCACCTTGGCCTTCCACTCCTCAGGGTGGAGCTTGAGCGTCCTCACGTGGGGGGCATCAGTGATCCAGAGCTCGACTTCCGGGTTGACCTCCCTGTTTTTCTCGTAGAAGGCCTTAACTTCCTCCACTTTGATGAGGGGGTCTCTGTCGCCCTGTATAAGGAGGAGCGGTTTTCTGACCTTATCGGCGTAGCCCATTACGTTGAGCTCCCTTGCGCCGCTGAAGAGCTTCGTGAAGGGCTTAACGAAGGCATAAAGCCACTCAGGGAGGTTTGCAAAGTATTTCAGGCCCCTCGCCCCCGTCTTGTCCATGTCTATTGGGGGCGAATCCGCGACGCCGCAGCAGACCCCGTTTATCTCAGCGAGGGCCCTTATCGTCAGCACCGCGCCCATGGAGAAGCCAACGAGCCCAATCCTCTTAGCCCCCTCCGGGTGGTTCTCGACCAGCCACCTGACGGCTCCCCTAACGTCCTCGATTTCCCTGTCGCCGACCGTCGTGTAGTTTCCCTCGCTCTTCCCGTGGGCGCGGAAGTCGAAGGTCAGGACGTTATAGCCCTCCTTCAGCAAGAACTCGGTGACGGGCTTCATATAGACGTCGTCCCACCTGCTCCTCGTGTAGCCGTGGAGGGGAATGACCGTCTTCTCGCTCCCGTTGTCTATCCACCATCCACTGAGCTTGAGCCCGTCCCCGCTCTCAAAGGTTACCCCCTCGTAGTCGAAGCCAAGGTCTTTAGGCGTCCAGTCCCCTATAAAGCGCGGTGGCTTGACCATCTTGTAGGCGACGAAGATCACGAATAGGAAGAATAGCAAAACGAGGATTATCACGATCTGTGCAATCATGTCTCATCACCCTCCTCTTTGAGGATCTTCTTAAGCGCATCCTTCAGCGGAGGAAGATCCTTGACGACGGTTATCCAGACGGTTTTGGGGTTTACACCAAAATATCCATGAATCAGCCGGTCTCTCATCCCGGCTATTGCCCTCCAGGGTACCTCGGGGTACTTTTCACGAACCTCGGGAGGTACGGCTTTTGCGGCTTCCCCAATGACCTCGATACATCGAATAACGGCGTAAATCGTCTTTTCATCCCTGATGAACTCCTCGAAGTCCATCCCCCCAACGAAGTGCTGTGCTTTCTCTATGTTCTCTAAGATGTCCTTGATGTAGAGGTCGTAGCGTCTCATATCCCCACTGCCTCCCTCCTCACGCTCTCCCACAGCTCCCGTCTTAGGGAGTCCTGGGGGATGACGTCCACTTCAATCCCGAGCAGGTCTGAGAGGTAAACCTGGAGCATCGAAATCGTCAATAACCCCACAGGTTTTTCGAACTCGACGAGAAGGTCGAGGTCGCTGTTTTCTCCCTGCTCTCCCCGGGCATAGGACCCGAAAATCTCAATGGTGCGAACGCCGTACTTCGATTTTAGTTCGTCCATGTGCTCCTGGAGGATTTCCCTTATCTCTTTAAGGGTTCTCACCTTCTTCACCGAAAGAAATTGTGGGGGAGAGATATTTAACCCTTCTCAACGTCGAGGTGCTTCATGCTCCATATCAGGGGGAGGGCGATTATTATGAAGAGGGCACCCACTGGGAAGAGGATCCTGTAGTTGAAGTTGGCCTCGGTGAAGCTTGCCCCGCCGGTCAAGTAGACTATGATGCCGCCGGTTATTGCCGCAATGAAGACCGGGAAGGACTTTGCGGCCTCAAAGACGCCGTAGTAGATGCCGTTGAGCTCCTCGCGCTGGTACTTGCTGAGCATGTCGCCGACCACGGGCCATGAGGTCGCCACGAAGATGCCCCATCCTACGCCCCCCAGTCCTATGAGGACCATCATCTGGCCGAAGGTGTGGACGAACCAGCCGATGAGGAAGGGCACGAGGAACACCACGCCCCCGACGAGTATTGACTTCCTCCTCCCGATCCTGTCGTAGAGGGGCCCGCCGGTGACCGCACCTATGAGAACGGTAACGTTAAAGAGGGCCATGAGGACGTTGCCGGCTGCCGTGACCTTCTCGGTGTTGAGGACCGACCTGAGGATACCGAACATGAAGACGGCTATAAATTCAAAGCTTAGCCAGAACAGTATCTGAACTAAGTAGAAGTTGGTGAACTCCCTGTCCCTGAAGATCTCCCCTAAGTAGCTCCAGAGGCTTATCTCAGCCTGCGCCGCCGGTTTCTCTGGCTCCTTTATGTAGAAGTATATGTACGCCGCCGAGATGAGGAGCATGAGGCCGACGACTATGAAGGGTATCACGAGGTAGTTGGCCTCTATCATTGCCTCTATCTGGTCCCCCGCTTTGGGGTACAGGTGTGAGGCCTTGGCGGCGAGGAAGGCTATCGAGCCGAAGAGGACGAGGTTGCCCATCCATTCGAATAGCGTTATTACCCCGCTGGCAGTTCCCCTGGCACCGCTGTGAACCACCTCTGGAAGGAGGGCGCGGTAGAGCGGTGAGTAGAAGTACAGCGAGAAGAAGAAGAACGCCAACGCGAGGGCGAAGATCACTATGCTGGCGTGGGCTATGTAGACGGTGTATATGGTGGCGGTCGCCAAAGCGCCGAGGATGCCGCCGACGAGTATCAGGGGCTTTCTCTTGCCGTGCTTTGAGCTGTGAACGTCGCTGTAGTAGCCGGAAAGTATGGGGACTATGCTTCCTATGAGGCCCTGGAGGGACAGGATGGTCCCGATGATCAGGGGGGAGTAGGTGTAGGAGTGCTCTATCAGTTTAAAGGAGTACCCCTTGTTCAGCGCCCAGCCGGTGCTCATGCTGAAGCCCAAGAACGCGAGGCCCAAGATAACGCTCCATTTAAACCTCTTCTCATCGTTGGACACAGGGATCACCCCACGATATAAATTATAGCATAAGGGGTTTGGTGGGGAAGCTTTTAAGGGTTTTCAGCCCATTTTTGGGCGGCAGGGGAGATGCCACCTATGGACAGTGAAAAACTTTTCATACTCGGTCACAGGGGCTTTAGGGGAAAACTTGAGAACACCCTACCCGCTTTCAGGAGGGCTTTGAGGTACGCGGACGGAGTGGAGTTCGACGTCAGGATGACTGCCGACGGAAAGCTCGTCGTTCACCACGATGAGGACTTTCGCTCAGGCAGCAGAACCTACCGGCTTAGCGAGCTCACCCTCGCGGAGCTCAAGCGGCTCCATCCCCTCGGGAAGGTGATACCCACCGTTGGCGGCGTTGTGAGGAGCTTTCCAAGTGCTGTCTTTGACGTGGACGTTAAGGAAGCGGAAACGTCTGAGGGGGTAGTAAGAACTCTCGAACGGGCTGGGGCTGTTGACCGGGCCATTCTCTCGGCGGATTCACCTAAGATAGTCCTCTCCCTTCTCCGTGAGTGCCCAGACTGCAGGGTGGGCTTCTCCATAGTCGGCTACTCTTCCCTCCCCTGGATCCCGAGATTTAAGGGCTTGCACTCCCTCCACGTACCCATCGACGCCGTCTCCTATATAGGCTACAACGCCGTGGTCTCGCTCATGAGAGTCCTCCGAAAGCGCGGGCTTCGGATCTACCTCTGGAACTACGAGATGGACGAGCTTTCGTGGGTTCCGAGGTTCCTCCCCTTCGTCGACGCCGTAATCTCCGACGACCCGGCGAGGCTGAGAAAGGTTTTTTACGGCGAGCGAGAAGGTCATTACGGTGATCTGCATGGAAGGTAAGGTTCTTGTGCTGGGCCACAGGGGGTACTCGGCCAAATACCCTGAGAACACCCTCTTGGCCTTCAAAAAGGCCATCGAGGCAGGAGCCGATGGGGTCGAGCTCGACGTATGGCTCACGAAGGACGGGGAAGTCGTTGTAATCCACGACGAGACCGTTGACAGGACGAGCAACGGAAGCGGTAGGGTAAAGGACATGACCTTGGAAGAGCTTAAAGGGCTCGACTTCGGGAACGGCGAGAGGATACCAACTTTGGAGGAGGTCTTCGAGGCCCTTCCCTGGGAAGCTGTAATAAACGTCGAGATTAAGGACGCGGATGCCGTCGAGAGAACTGCTGAGATAGTAAGGGCCCACAGCCCGGAGAGGGTTGTAGTTTCCTCCTTCCACCTCGATGCCCTTGAAAAGTACAGGAAGCTCGACCCGGAAACGAGGATAGGCATCCTCATAGACCGCGAGGAGACGATAGCAGAACTGCCGGAGCTGATGCCCAGGATAAGGCCATGGTCAATCAACGCGCCGATAGACGCTTTAGCCATCCTCGGCGTCGAGAAGACCGTTGGGGCGCTCCAGATGGTCAAGAAAGCTGGCTTAAAGGTTCTCCTCTGGCCGCTCAACGAGGAGCTCTACTACCAGAACGACAACCTCGTCAGGCTGGGCGGGCTCTTCGACGGAGTTATAGCCAATGACGTCGAAAGGATGATCAGCTACCTCCGCTCCCTTGGTCTCAGGTGAGACCGAATCCCTAATATACCCTCCCGCCTTTCTTAATTCTTGGTGGTGGCATGGAGAAGTTCGTACTCTCACTCGACGAGGGAACTACCTCAGCTCGGGCGATACTCTTCGACAGGGAGAGCAACGTCCTCGGACTCGGCCAGTACGAGTTTCCCCAGCACTACCCAAAGCCCGGCTGGGTGGAGCACGACCCGGAGGAGATATGGGAGGCGCAGCTGAGGGCGATAAGGACGGCCATCAAGAGCGCTAAAATCGAGCCGGTGCAGATAACCGCCATAGGCGTTACCAACCAGCGCGAGACGACGATAGTCTGGGACAAAAGCGGAAGGCCGCTCTACAACGCCATAGTCTGGCAGTGCAGGAGAACGGCCGAAATGGTCGAGGAGATAAAGCGCGAGTACGGAAGCCTCATCAAGGAGAAGACCGGCCTCGTGCCCGATGCATACTTTTCCGCGAGCAAGCTCAGGTGGTTCCTCGACAACGTGCCCGGCCTGAGGGAGAAGGCCGAGAGGGGCGAGGTTCTCTTCGGGACGGTGGATACCTTCCTCATCTACCGCCTCACCGGTGAGCACGTAACCGACTACTCCAACGCCTCCAGGACGATGCTCTTCAACATCAAAAAGCTGGAGTGGGATGACGAGCTACTTGAGCTCTTCGACATTCCGGAGGGCGTTCTCCCTGAGGTGAGGGAGTCGAGCGAGGTCTACGGCTACACGAAGAGGGACGTAATCGGTGCCGAAATCCCGGTGAGCGGAGACGCCGGCGACCAGCAGGCTGCACTCTTTGGGCAAGCCGCTTTCGAGACCGGAATGGTGAAGGCAACCTACGGGACAGGGAGCTTCATCCTCGCAAACACTGGGAAGACCGTCCGCTATTCCGACAACCTGCTCACAACTATTGCATGGGGCCTCAACGGGAAGGTCACCTACGCCCTCGAAGGGAGCGTTTTCGTAACAGGCGCCGCGGTTCAGTGGCTCAGGGACGGGATAAGGATAATCAAACACGCCTCCGAAACGGAAGGGCTCGCAAAAAAGCTGGGGAGCAACGAGGGGGTTTACTTCGTGCCTGCTTTCGTCGGCCTCGGAGCACCCTACTGGGATCAGTTCGCGCGCGGGCTGATAATAGGCATAACGCGCGGAACTGGCAGGGAGCACCTCGCCAGGGCCACCCTCGAGGCCATAGCCTACCTCACGCGCGACGTTATCGAGGAGATGGAGAAACTCGTCGGCATAAAAGAGCTCCGCGTTGATGGCGGTGCAACCTCAAACGATTTTCTGATGCAGTTCCAGGCGGACGTACTGAAGAGGCGCGTCGTCAGGCCCGTGGTTAAGGAAACGACGGCTTTGGGGGCCGCCTACTTGGCCGGCCTTGCCGTTGGCTACTGGGAAAGCTTGGAGGAGATAAAGGAGCTCTGGAGGGCGGAGAAGGTCTTTGAGCCGAAGATGGACGATGAGACGAGGGAGAAGCTCTACCGCGGGTGGAAGGAAGCTGTGAGGAGGGCCATGGGCTGGGCAAAGGTGGTTGGCCGCTGATTCCCACTTCATTTTGCTCCTTCATTTTCATAGTTCACCTATGTGCATTTGTCAGATGTTCAGGGCTGTCCTGCCTTTTTATGTCTAAAATCGTTCCCTCGCTCCTTTTAAGCCAAACTGAGGGTTAAAGAAAGCTTTAAAACTTCAAAGACGTTTCCATAGTTAGTTTGAGGTGGTGGTCATGAAGACAAAGGTTGCCGTAATAGGCGCTGGAATAAGCGGCGCGAGTATAGCGCGCGTTCTGAGCAGGTACGAGAACCTTGAGGTTCACCTCATTGAAAAGGCTCCTGACGTCGGCTGGGGCGTGAGCAAAGCAAACACGGCTTTAATTCACGGTGGATACGACGACGATCCCGACAAGTACCCGACGAGGGCAAAGCTGTGCATAAGGGGGAACCGGCTCTGGCACCGCTGGGTCAAGGAGCTCCAGATAGCCCACGTCTGGAACGGCGCTCTTATAGTAGCTCTGAAGGACGAGGACTTCGATGAGCTGGAGAGGCTTTTGGAGCGCGGGAGGAGAAACGGCGTGCCAGAGATGAGGATCGTTGAGGGGGACGAGCTCTTCCACCTTGAGCCCGGCCTCACGAGGGAAGCGATTGGAGCACTCTGGGTTCCCATAGTCGGCCAGATAGCGCCGATTCCAGCGGTTATAGCGCTCGTCGAAAACGCCGTAGCGAACGGCGTAAAAACCCACCTTGAGACAGAGGTTAGGGGAATTAAGGTCGAGAACGGCGAGGTTAAGGGCGTGAAAACCAACAACGGCTTCATAGAGGCAGACGTGATCATCAACGCAGCCGGCCTCTACGCGGACGAGATAGCGAGGATGGCGGGAATAGACTACTTCGAGATTCACCCGAGGAAAGGTGAGTACTGGATCTTTGACGACGACGTTCCCGGCCCGAGAAGGGTCCTCTTCCCGACGCCAACTCCCGTAAGTAAGGGAATCGTCGTTACGACCGAGGTGAGCGGGCACCTCATGATAGGGCCGAACGCCCAGGATCTGCCTCCAGAGGAGAAAGACAACCTCGCCACAACAAAGGAGGGCCTTGAGGGGGTCTGGGAAGGGGCAAAGAAGCTCTGGCCACAGCTACCTCCGAGGAGCAAGGTGATAAGAACCTTCGCCGGCTTAAGGCCAGAGCCGACCGGCGGGGACTTCATCATAAAGGCGGAAGAGGAGGTCTGGGGCTTTATAAACGTCGCCGGAATCCGCTCGCCCGGCCTGACAAGTGCGCCAGCAATAGCCTACGAGGTCGCTGAAATGATCCAGCGCGACCTCGGGATAAAGCTGGTCGCGAAGTCCAACTGGAACCCATACAGGAGGGAGATAACCCACTTCTTCATGCTCCCGCCCGAGAAGGCGAACGAGCTCGTAAAGAAGAACCCAGCCTATGGAAAGATAGTCTGCAGGTGCAACAGCGTCAGCGAGGGGGACATCTTAGAGGCTATAGAGAGAATGAAGTTCATAGGGGTCAAAACGCCGAGCGTCGATTCAGTCAAGTTCAGGACGAAAGCAACGACCGGAACCTGTCAGGGGAGCTTCTGCAGGCCGAGGATAGTCCAGCTTTTGGCTAAAGAGTATGGCGTCGAGCCATGGAAGGTCACGCTGAAGGGCAGGGGGAGTGAGATTGGAATAGGCGATGTGAAGGCCCTCTTGAGGGGGGATGAGGCATGATGAAGCCCTTCCCAGAGGTTCCAATGCTGAGCTACGACGTGGTCGTCATCGGGGGCGGGCCAGCGGGAATGGCCTCGGCAATAAAGGCCAAGGAGCTCGGTTTGAAAGTTCTCCTGCTCGACGAGAACGACTACCTCGGGGGTATTCTGCCCCAGTGCATCCACCCGGGCTTTGGGATACACTACTTTAAAGAGGAACTTACAGGGCCGGAGTTCGCCTCCCGCTTGGCGAAGAGGCTCGTTGAGCTCGGCGTCGAATACAGAACCTCGGCGAGGGTTCTCGAAATCAGGAACTACTCCGACCTTGAAAAGTTCGTGCTCTTCACGTCCCCAGCCGGAATCTATGGGGTCTGGGCGAAGGCAATAATCTACGCGGCCGGAGCTCGCGAAAGGCACGCCTTCGAGATTGGAATCGTGGGCGATCGCGTTTCGGGAATCTACACCGCAGGAGAGGCTCAAACGCTGATGGACATCTACGGCGTTCTGCCCGGGAAAGGGATAGTCATAGTCGGCTCCGGCGACGTTGGCCTGATAATGGCCCGCCGCTTTTCCCTTGAGGGGGCGAAGGTGAAGGCTGTGATAGAGCTCATGCCCTATCCCGGTGGCCTGGCGAGGAACGTCATGATACTCCGCGATTTCAACATTCCGCTCTACCTGAGCCACAAGGTCGTTGAAGTCAGGGGAAAGGGGAGGGTGGAGCGCGTTAAGGTTGTCAAGGTCGACAAGAACCTGAAAGAAATCCCGGGAAGCGAGTTCTGGATCGAGGCAGACACGCTCGTGATTTCAGCGGGGTTGGTTCCCGCCGTGAAGAAGCTGAAGAAGATCGGCGTCGAGATTGACCCCGCAACTGCTGGCCCAGTGGTCAACGACAGGCTTGAGACGAGCGTTCCAGGGATCTTCGTTGCAGGAAACTCGCTCGTCATCAACGACCTCGTTGATTACGTTGCCGAGCAGGGTGAACTGGCTGCTGAAGGAGCCAAGGAGTTCATAGAGAACAGCGGGACTGAAAGCAGGAAGTGGATAAAGGTCGAGAGGGGCGAAAACGTCCGCCTCGTAGTTCCGCACTACTTGAGCGGTGAAAGGGACGTCTACCTATACCTCCGCGTTTTGAAACCGATGGAAGACGTTGAGCTGAGGATTCCCGAGATAGGCAAGAGGCTCAAGCTCCTGGTCGTCAAGCCGGCCGAGATGATAAGGCTCAAGCTGAAGGCAGAGGAGATCAGAAACGCCGAGAAGCTCACAGTGGAGGTGACCGGAGCATGAGGAAGACCTACCGCTTCACCTGCATCATCTGCCCGCTCGGCTGTTCCGTTGAGGTTGAAGTCGAGGACGGAAAAGTCCTTGAGGTCAGGGGGCACACCTGCCCGCGCGGTAAGGAGTGGGCCGTCCAGGAGGTCATAAGCCCGAAAAGGGTCGTGATGACGGTAATTCCGGTCGAGAACGGGGCACTGCCGACTGTAAGCGTGAAAACATCGGAACCGGTGCCGAAGGAGAAGATACCGGAGCTGATGAGGTTTTTGGCGGGGATAAAGGTAAAGGCGCCTGTAAATATCGGCGACGTTGTTGCCGAGTGGAACGGGGTAAAAATAGTGGCGACGAGGGGCGCTTAGCCCCTCACTCGAATATTTCCTCAAAGTCCCCTGCGCTTTCTATTCCCTTGGGCGCCTTGATTTCAACGGGCTTGTTGATGTCCGAGAGGGAAACCTTTTCGTGTACTGTCATGAAGAGGGCGTCCTTGCCCCCGTTGAGGTCCTTCCCCGTTATGACGAGCTTCATGTAAGTCTCGATGGAAGTCGGCGTCCCGTCATCTCTGAAGTGGACTTCTACCCAGCCCGACTTCGTGGTGACGTTTATTATCCTCTCGCCGTTGACGTCCCAGAGCTTCTCTAAGTATCCCGTCTGGTTGGTGGCGTTCGCGAACTCCCAGAAGGTAACGTTTACCCTAAAGGCGTAGCCGTTGGAGAGCTTCTCTATGGTGACGTTCTTCTTCTTGAGGAGGTCGTTGATGTAGTTCAGGTTGAGGGAGGCCCTGATCCGGGAGTAGAGATCGTTGGCATGGGAGACGTTGTACCACCTCCCGTCCACTCTGAAGTAGGCCCTGGAACCGTTGATGAAGTAGGGCCAGTTCATGCCGATGTCAAAGCCCATCATGTGGGTCTTTATGCTCATGTTGCCCTCTTCGAGCCCGGCTGTGGTGTTGAAGAGGCCGATGAGCTGCCCCGATACCGTGATGTTCACCGTTCTGTTGGTCTTTGGGTCGGGGAAGTGCATTCTTATCGAGAACTCATCCTTATAGTGGGCCGTTTCTATGTTCTGGAGGGCGTTGAGGACCTTTTCCTTGGTGAGGCCGACCTGATTCCCTATGCATCCGCTTGCAAGTACCACGATGCCGACGAAGAGCAACGCCAGCAGCTTCCTCACTTTTCCACCTCCGGCATTATGAACTCCCGGCAGCCCTTTAAATACTTTTCCCATTCAAATTTTGCGTACGATCCATTGAAGTTTGCAAAAGATGAAGACATAACCGTGGATAGGCACTCAACGACCCCACTTAAAATTCCAATCCGGTAGAGTCCTCGCTTCTGGTTTTGGCATCGTGAAAAAGAAAAAGGCGAAGAGCTCACCCGGAGGGCCTTGGGAGCTTCACCTTGGTGTTGATGTCCCAGAACCTTCCCAGCAGGTCGTACTTGACAGAGGCCTCTGTGAGCCCCGTCTGTACCTTGTAGACCTTGTAGGAGACGTGAATTCTGTAGGAAACGGGGAGGAGGTCCTTTGTGAAGTTGGCGTCAATGTAGCCCTCGGCGCCTGAGATGCCCGGGTTTCCTGTCCCAATCTGTATCCGTATTGCACCCAGCGTTGTCTTGCCGGAGTACGGGTTGAAGGGGAGGAACGCCGTTGAGGTGTTAGTCAGGTTCAGGTGGATCCTGTAGCCGTTCCCTGTCTTCTCGAGCGTGAAGTTTGAATGGAGGAGCACGGCAGCCAGGATGGTCTGGCCCAGGTGGGGGTATCTGAGGTACCCTCTCTCCAGTGAGCTCAGGTTTTCAATGCTCTCCTCGAAGGATGGAAGGAACGAAACGCCGGAAACGACTTTGAGGGTTCCGTTTTCATCGTAGATCGTGTAGTTCATTACCTTCATTTCGCCCAGTACAGGGTTGTGGAGTGAAGCAAGGACGCGCGAGACGGAGCCGTTGCCGTTTACCCAGCTTGAGACCCTGACTGAGTACACAGTGCTAACGGTTTCGTTTGTCAGGAGAGTAGCCGTCCCGTTCGTCAAAAGATAGCTGCCCAAGCCCTGGGAGTAGGTCACGTTTAGGGTGAGCTCTGACCTGTAGGATCTCATGCCCTCCAGCTGGGCCAGGAGCCTCTCCCTATTGAGGAGCAGTTTAAGGCCCTTCGGCTGGGTTATCCTCACGGGTTCGTTTACCTTCATGAGCTTGAGGGACTCGTCCGCCGTCATGTTCAGGGAAAAGCCTCCCCGTGAAGCCGAAAGGCTTAAGTGCTCCCTAAGCAGGTAGGGGGTTCCGTTCTCGGTCAGGTTGACCTCGATCCATCCCCCCATCAGCTTTGCACTCATTCCCATTGGCTTGATCCAGAAGGCATTGGTTAAGTACCCGCTGGTGATGTTCACGCGGAAGTAGTAGCCCTTCCCGTTCTTCTCTATCTTCACGCTCCCGTTTTTCAGAAGCCCCTCGATGTACTGGAGCTCCAGTAGAATGTTGGTCCCGCCGGTGACGCCGGTGCCGAGGCTGATCTTCTCGTTTCCTTCCAAAACGCTGGCGTTGGCCTTCTGCCATCCGTCCGGGAGCTTCAGGTAAAGCCTGCTCCCGTTGAGGAAGTAGGGCATGGAGGAGCTCAGGTTTACCCCGGGGGACGTTGCGCGCACGTTGAAGCTGATGTTGCCCACTGAAAGTTCCCTGGTCCTGTCGAACAGGCCCCGCATCCTTATAACCCCACTCTCCCTTCCGCTGAGGTTAAAATTTGGGTAGCTGTAGGAGGCGTTTATGAAGATCGCGGCTGAGTACTCGCCGGTTTTGATGTTGTGGATGGCCTTCAGGACTCTGCCCTGCGATAGGCTGGTTCCGCTCCCGACGCAGCCCCCGGCTAAGACTACGGAGAAGATCAGCAGGGCAGCCACGAGACGCCTCATGTTATCATCCCCCATGTTCTCCGTGAATACCTCGGGGAGGGCACTTAAATATTTTTCCTGTTCATATTTTGAATACGATCCTTTGTCGTACACAAAAATTGAAGGGGAGCCTCGATGGAGTCAGGTGCCTGCCAGCGAATCCAGCTTCTGGAGGAATATCCTGAGGTCGGTCCTGAAGGGCTCCCCAGCTCCCCTGCCGATCTCCTCCACCTTAAGGCGCAGTTCCTCGACGTCGGAGACGGCTTTCAGCAGGGGCATGATCTCCTCCCTGAGTCTGTCGTAGTACTCCACGTAGGGCCTGGCCTCAAAGAGCGCTTCCTCAACGAGCTCCCTCAGATCGCCCACGCGATCACCCCCGCAGCTTTCCCAAGGCTCACCTCACCACCCCCACCTGAAGACGTAGTAGAGGCGCTTCTTTATATCCTCCTCGATGCCGAGAAGGGTGAGGTAGCGGAGTATGGCGAGGTTCATGAGCAGGAGGAAGATCAGAATCACGTTGTACGCGGGAACCGTCATGCTCAGGAAGGCGAAGTAGTCCCAGAGGAAGTGGAGGAACATGGCCGTTGTGAGGAAGCTCCAGATGCCCTCAGCCCTGCCCTCAGATATCAGCCCGTAGCCGACCCCGACTATGGCCGTCCAGGTTGCATGGGCGAGGGGGGTTAGAAAGGCCCTCAGCACGGTCGTCTCTAAGCCGTAGCCGAGACCGTAGAGGAGGTTCTCGGTGGCCGCGAATCCGAGCCCCGCGGCGACGCCGTACACCACACCGTCCATTATCCCGTCCATCTGGCCCCTCCTGAAGGGCAGGAGTATCGCGAGGGCCTTTGATGGTTCCTCCACAGTTCCCGCCACGAAGGCCATCCAGGTTATGCTCCCGGGGAACAGAAGCGCCATTCCCCCCCACTTCGGGGTCAGAACGCTCTCAATGATAAACGCTATCCCCACCGAGAGCGTCGCGCCCAGTATGAAGGTTCCTATCACGTACCTCCTCGGCTCGGGCTCCAGCCTGTCCTGATGGTAGAAGTACCACAGGATGATGAGGGCCGGGACGTAGGCGAAGAAGACTATCGCGGCCAGTACGTTCATGCCACCACCTTACACCCTTTCCCCCGACTCCTTTTAACCCTTCCCGCAAAGTATATCTACCCCGATGATCAACTTCTCAAGGTGGGATGATGAGGGGGAAGGTGCTCGCGATATCTCTCATCCTCTTCGTCTCCTTTGCTCTCGTCTCCGTCTTCTGGAGCCAGATAGCCGAGAGGGCCAATCCATCCCCCCCGAAGCTTGAGAACCTCACCCTGCGCCCCGGGCTTGTTAAGGGGCCCGAGGTTGACGGCGTCTACACCGTTGAGGGGCCGATAATAGACTCCTGTGCAGTTGCGTACACCTACACCACCACCGGCTCCGGAGGGGTTGAGGTCTACGAGCTGGACGATGCTGCGTACTCCTACCTGAGGACGGGCCGCCGCGGAAACGAGTCCTGCAGGGGGGGTATGGAGGAGGGAACCGTACTTCTGAAGTTCGACCAGCCGATGGAGTCCCTCTCAGTCTCCGTCTGGATAGGAAGAACCGCGGAGGACGGTAACAGCGTCTACTTCCAGCTCCTCGGCACATGGCGCTTCGCCGACAACGCCTCGGCCGTCTTCATAAGGCCGTCGCCCGAGAAGGACTTCAAGCTGATGAGCCTGGGGGAGCTCTCCACCCTCGTAAACTCCAGCGGCCTCTACGCTATCCCGGGGCGCAACCCTTAAAAACTAATCTACCAACAGGGCTCGACTTGGCGGGGCAAACCCGCGGGATGTTCCCGTAAGGGAGAACCACAAGCAGCGAAGGGGTGAAGGGAATGGGCATGTACAAGTACATTAGGGAAGCCTGGAAGAACCCCAAGGAGAGCTACGTTGGAGACCTCCTGAAGGTCAGGATGATAAGATGGCGCCGTGAGCCCGTTGTCGTGCGCGTCGAGAGGCCGACGAGGCTTGACCGCGCGAGGAATCTCGGCTACCAGGCGAAGCAGGGCTACGTTATCGCTCGCGTCCGCGTGAGGAAGGGCGGAAGGAAGAGGCCCAGGTGGAAGGGCGGAAGGAAGCCGAGCAAGATGGGTATGGTCAAGTACTCGCCAAAGAAGAGCCTTCAGTGGATCGCTGAGGAGAAGGCCGCGAGGAAGTTCCCGAACCTTGAGGTTCTCAACTCCTACTGGATTGGCGAGGACGGGATGTACAGGTGGTTTGAGGTCATTCTCGTTGATCCGCACCACCCTGCCATAAAGAACGACCCGAAGATAGCCTGGATAGCCGGAAAGGCCCACAAGGGAAGGGTCTTCCGCGGTCTGACGAGCGCTGGAAAGAGGAGCCGCGGCCTGCTCAACAAGGGCAAGGGGGCCGAGAAGATAAGGCCCAGCATAAGGGCCAATAAGGGCAAGGGCAAGTGAGCCCTCACTCCCCTTCTTTCCGGATTTCAATTGCCTACAATGGAGGCGTCCGGGAAAGCCATCGTAAAGGGACGGGGGGCCAATATTGACGAGATCATCAAGCATGCCTTAGGGTCGGTAAAGTCTGATAAACCCGGGCATGGGCTGGGGGCCGAGCTTTATGAAACGTGGACGGGATTTTTGGGAGCTGGAAACCGGAGAGTCTGTGCCTCTTAGGCGCGGTCTTAAAAATCCTGGTCCCCTGGAGGAATCCCTATGAGATCCCGTGTCGTCGAGCGCTTCAAGTTCGAGGCTGCCCACGCGGTAAGCATAGACGGCCAGACCGAGGAGATACACGGGCACACCTTCAGGCTTGAGGTTTCTGTTGAAGGCCCGCTCAAAGACGGCTACGTCATAGACTTCCTTCAGCTGAGGGCGATCGTTGAGGAAGTCATCAAAAAGCTCGACCACAGGAACCTGAACGGGCTCTTCGACAACCCGACGACCGAGAACGTGGCTTTATGGATTGCCGGTGAGGTGGAGAAAAGGCTTCCTGAAGGGGTCAAGCTCCACCGCTTGGTTCTCTGGGAGGGCGACGAGAACGGGGTTGAGTTTGAGTTTTAGGCGAAACCCCTAAAAGGATTCCAATCAGAATCATTCTCATGAGAATCATTCCGCGAAGAATTGAACTTGACAACCTAAAGAGGCCGGGCTGGAAAATGGTCTATGGCAGGAGGAAGACTGGAAAGACTTTTCTCGTCAAGAACTTCTTGGATTACGATAACTACTTCTTCGTAAACAGGAACGGGGCGATCCTCGACCTTGCTTCTGGAAAGGGCTTATCCTACGAGGAGTTTAGAAAAGACTTCATTGAGCGGCTTGGAAAAGGGATTACCGTTGTGGACGAGTTCCACAGGCTGCCCCCAGAGTTCCTTGATTTGCTGCACGCTTACTCACCGAAGGGCGAGCTGATACTGATAACGTCAACCCTCTGGCTGGCAATGAGGCTTTTGGGGGAGAGAGAAAGCCCCCTCCTCGGCATTGTAACCCCCGTTAGAATTGGCCTCATAGACGAGAGGGAAGTCCTCCTCGAGCTTTCGAAAGAAGTTGAAGGAAAGGAGCTGGTGGAGGCCTCCACCTACCTCCGCGAGCCAATATTAGTTCCCCTTTACAAACCGCCTTTGAGAGAGTTCTTAGCGAGGTATCTACACTCATCCGGCGCCCTCGTTGCTGAGATGGTTGGGGAGGCCTTCTCCGAGGAGGAGCTGAGGCTCTCGGAAGTTTACCTTGCCGTACTGCACTCAATAGCCGACGGAAAATCCAAGAGCACTGAGATAGGGAACTACCTCCTCTCCAGGGGACTGATTGAATCCCCATCGAGCGTTCAAAAGTATTTGAAAGTTCTTACAGCTATGGGGCTGGTTAGAAAGAAGCCCATACACGGGAAGAAGAAGCGCTTCCGCTATTCCATAGCCTCCCCCCTGCTCGACCTCCACTTCTACCTTGAGGCAAAGTACGCCTACACCGAACTCGAAACTCCGGAGGAGTTCATCAGGAAAGCGGTGGATGAGAAGCTTCCGAGGCACGTGGAAGACTTCATCGAGGCTCTTTTGGCAAAGGTTTACGGCTTAAGGGCAGTTAGTGTTGAGAAACCCAAGCTTGAACTGGGCATTGCTTTAGAGGGCTTCAAGAGGCTTGAAATCGTTGGGGAGGTCAAGTGGAAGAACCGCGTGAGGAGAGAAGAGATAAGGAAGATCGAGGAGAAGCTGTGGAAGTTCGACTGCAGGAAAGTTCTAATCGTTCCAAGCGCTGAAGTCCTTGAGAGAGAGCCGGAAGGAATCGAGGTTCTAACGCCGGGGGATTTGGTGAAGCTGGCGAGGGAGAGCCTGGACAAAGAAGCATGATGTAGAAGTTCCCATCCACTTAGAATCCCCGGTTCAGGTTTGGATGACGATCAGTGCACCGAGGACGACGTTGGTGTCGAGGACTATCTTCATTCCCCTGCACCTATGAGCCTCTTGTATTCGGCCTCAGCTTTCTCAATGAGTTCAAGGACTTCGGGCCCTTCCTCCTCGAACTCTCCAGCAGTGAGCTTCTTCCATGCCTCATGGGCTTCTTTCTCAAACTCCTCCGGGGATGCCCCGGCCATTTCCCTGGCCTCCTCTAACATGAGCTGGCCAAGGGTCAGCGTTACTGCAAACTTGATGAAGTCGCTCCTGCTCCTGAACTCCCGCCTTTTGACGAGTTCGTCTATCTTCCTCACGACGTAACCGGGCAGTCTCACAGAGACGGGATAAATAAACGCTTCGCCACTGGGGAAGAACTTAAATTTCAGAGGGCCGTAGGTTCAGGGGGGCAAAAAATGGTGCCGTTTCCAGAGGAGAGGAGGTTCCCGCTCGATAGGGAAGCTTCCAGAAAGGCTATGAGAGCAATATCGGTAAGTATCGACTTCAGCTACAACCCCGATGGGGGGGGGAGTGCTCCTGCCGCCCCTGAAGGACGAGTACAAGAAGAATAGGGACTGGTGGAAGAAAAACGTTCATTATCCTTGGAAAGGCACAAATGTAGAGGATGAGACGACAGGGCTTGAGTACCACCCCCTTACAACCATATACAGGCTAATCGGGACTATGAAGTATAAATTGCCGCCATATGAAGCAGACGTAATCCCATACGCGGTAATCCCCTTTGAAAAAGACTATGAAGAGGAAGCCAAGAAGTGGAGAGAAAGCCCCATTACAGAGATCAGGGAATTTGTAAAAAAAGATATGCTCACACGGCTCAAGAGCCTTGACGAGTTCCTACAGAATAAAGACAAGATGAGAAGGTTTCAATATGAACTCGAAGATGAGCTGAAGCGTTTTAGTGGCATCCCAAAAGAGCACGCGGAGATGCTGGCAGACCTAGCACCAGTATTTGTGAAAGCTTCGAAGGCGTGGGCAGAGATAACGAAGAGGGCGTGGAAGGACATGGTGAAAAGGGGAGAGCGCATCTCGCCGTACGAGGCTGTAAAGAAGATGTACCTTGAAGACCCAGACCCGCTGAGCTACTTTGACCTATACGCCAAGCCAGAGGAGATTGAGGCGATTCACCAGGCGCAAGTGGCGCTCTACCACCTCCTGCCCAGAATATTCAAGGAGAAGAGCGGTGTAATGGATTACCTGGACGAGGAGAGGGCGAAGCAGCTGGAGGAGGAAGTCCT